>DASRZR010000328.1:0-8542 GCA_035686185.1 Spirochaetia bacterium
GGGCAGCCGTATGGTGGCCACGTATTCCTGGATGAGCCGGGAAAACTCCCGTGGCTCCGATCCGCCGCGCGTGAACATTTCCATGAGGCGCACGGCGCCCATAGCATGCGTCTCACACCAGTGCACCTGGGACTCGTCGGCGAGCGCGATCTCCACGCTGCCGCCCCCGAGCTCCACCATGGCCCACACGTCGCTTCCCATCGTCATGCGTCGACGGACCGCCGCGTGAACCAGCCGCAGCTCCTCGGAGCCCGAGATGACCTCCAGTCGAAGGCCCGAAGCCTCCCTCACCTGGCGGACGAACGCCCGTCGATTGCGGCTGTCCCGGACCGCGCTGGTGGCCACTGCCCGGTAGTGCCCGATGGCCAGCTCGGACATCCGTCGGCCTGCCTCCGCCAGCCCGGCGGCCGCTTCCGACGCCGCAGACTCCTCGATCAGGCCGGAGGAGAACACCCCGTGGCCGAGCCGCACCGGAATACGGTTCTCCGCGACGACGTGAAACCCCGGCCCCTCGTCGGCCTCCGCGGCAAAGAACCGTATGGCATTGGACCCCACGTCAATGGCGGCAACCCGCTCCGGCATCGCCTCTACCGGCCCTCCTCCTGGTGGTGTTTGATGACCCTGCCCTCCGTCATGTAGATTACGTCTTCCCCGATGTTCGTGGACAGGTCCGCGATCCGCTCCAGGTTTCCGGCGATCTTCAGGAGCGCGAGGTTGTGGGGAACGGAACCGGGGGACTGGGTCATGGAGGCGCTGAGCCCCTCCAGGATCTTCGTGGCCAGCTCGTCCACCACGTTGTCGGACGCGCACACCTTCTGGCCGAGCGCCGCGTCCTCGTTGATGAAGGCCAGGATGGCGCCGTCCACCATCGAGATGGTTTCCTGGAACATGCGCGCGATGTCATCCCCGGGCGTGAGCGTGGTGCCGTCGATGTGCTCCGAGACGGCCTCCGCGATGTTCACGGCGTGGTCCGCGATCCGCTCCAGGTCGTTCGTGATGCCGAGCACCATGAGGATGGTGCGAAGGTCCCGCGCCATGGGCTGGTGCCGGGCAATCAGGGACGTGCACTCCGCTTCCAGGGCGATCTCCGTGGAGTTCGCGCGCGGCTCGTCCTCGTCCACGACCTGGCGCGGCAGCTCCGACGCCCGGGTGACGAGCGCCTGGCGGCACTTCTCGATCATCCCCTGGACAAACTGTCCATACGTGACGAGGCTCGTCTTCAGCTCGTCCATCTCGGGTATGGGCATGGACCCCTCCTCTTCAGCCGAACTTGCCCGAGAGATATTCCTCGGTGCGCTTGTCTTTCGGCACCGTGAACAGCGTCTTCGTCGGCCCGAACTCCACCAGCTCGCCCAGGTGGATGAAGGCCGTGTAGTCGGAGATACGGGCCGCCTGGGGAATGTTGTGGGTGACCTGGATGATCGTCACCACTCCCTTGAGGGACACGACGAGCTCCTCGATGGCGGCGGTGGCCTTGGGATCCAGCGCCGAGGTGGGCTCGTCCAGCAGCAGGATCTCGGGCTTCATGGCCAGCGCCCGCGCAATGCACAGGCGCTGCTGCTGGCCGCCGGACAGGAACGTGCCGCGCCGGTACAGGGCATCCTTCACCTCGTCCCACAGCGTCACGCGGCGCAACGTCTCTTCCACGATGCGGTCCCGTTCCACGCGGGACATGCGCGCCCCGTTCAGGTTGTACCCGGCCACCACGTTCTCGTAGATGCTCATCGTGGGGAACGGGTTGGGCCGCTGGAAGACCATGCCGATCCGGCGGCGCAGCAGGATGGGGTTGATCCGGTACACGTCCTCCCCGTCCAGCAGCACCTCCCCGGACACCTGCGCGTTGGCCGCCAGCTCGTGCATGCGGTTGATGCAGCGCATGAACGTGGTCTTCCCGCAGCCGGAGGGGCCCATGACGGCAGTGATCCGCCCCTCCGGTACCGCCAGGGACACGCTCTTGACGATATCCTTCCCGTCGAACCCGGCCACGAGCGCCCGGGTCTCCAGGATCGTCTTGCCGTTGGTCAGAACTGAATCTTCCATCGTGATGTTACCAGCTTGGTGATGACGTTCAGGGCGAGTACGAGAACGAGCAGGACAAACGAGGCGCCCCAGGCCAGCGCCTGCCACTCGGGGTAGGGGCTCGTCGCGTAGTAGAAGATCGTGTGAGGAAGCGATTCCATGGGCTTGAAGATGTTCGCGGCCATGAACGGGCTGCCGAACGCGGTGAACAGCAGAGGCGCCGTCTCCCCCGCTCCCCGGGCCACCGCCAGAAGCACACCGGTGAGGATGCCGCTCATTCCGGACGGCAGGATCACGCGGGTGATCATGCGCGGGTAAGACACGCCCAGCGCCAGAGCGGCTTCCCGCAGCGTCATCGGGATGAGCAGGAGCGTCTCTTCCGTGGCCAGCGTGATGACCGGCAGCATGATCATGGCCAGCGCCACGCCCCCGGAGAGGGACGAGAAGTGGCCCATGGGCTTCACGATCCAGGTATACGCCACGATCCCGATGACGATGGAGGGGATCCCCATGAGCGTTTCCACGGAAAGGCGCGCGACGGTGCCCAGGCGGGACTGGGAGCGCTCCGAAAGGAAGATGCCGGCAAGGATCCCCAGCGGGATGGAGATCACGGAGGCGATCACGATGAGGATGACGGTCCCCACGATCGCGTTGGAGATTCCACCTCCCGCCTCCCCCATGGGCTTGGGAAGCTGGGTGAGGAACGCCCAGTTGATGGAGGAGGCGCCTCGAACCACGATGTAGACGAGGATCAGCGCCAGCGGCACGATGGCGATGAAGGACAAGGCCAGCATGAGCACACGGAACGCCGTGTCCCCGCGCAACCGCGCGGTCACCGCGGCGTCCATCTTGCGGACCCGTGTGCTGGCGGCGCCGATGGCCCCGTTGTGAGTGTCGGCCATGCTCACCTTCCTACCTCGCCGCCATGCGGTTCACGACCACCTTGCCCACGATGTTGATGAGCGTGCTCACGACGAACAGGAGCAGGCCGATCTCGATGAGGCTGGCCAGGTACACGTTGCTGGACGCCTCGGAGAACTCGTTGGCAATCACGCTGGCCATTGTGTTGCCGGGCGCAAAGATGTTGAACGTCAGGACGTTGGCATTCCCGATGACCATGGTCACTGCCATCGTCTCCCCCAGGGCACGGCCCAGGGACAGGAGCACGCCGCCCATGATGCCGGAGCTGGCGTACGGGAGCGTCACCTTCCAGATCGTTTCCGAGGGCGTGGCGCCCAGGGAGAGGGCCGCCTCCTTCAGGTCGGAGGGCACCAGCGTGATCATCTCCCGGGCAATCGAGGCGGAGTACGGCAGGATCATGAACGCCAGCAGCAGCGCGGTGGTGAACATGCCCACCCCGAAGGGAGGCAGGCCGAGCGCCGCCTGGAGGACCCGGACCACGGGGACGAAGAAGAACAGGCCGATGAACCCGTAGACCACGGAAGGAATGCCCGCGAGCAGCTCCACGGAGGTGCGCATGATCGCGCTCAAGGGGCCCGAGCGGAAGTATTCCCCCATCAGGATGGCCAGCGCCAGCGCCAGGATGGTGGCGATCACCAGCGCGATGAGTGACGTGATCAGGGTGCCCACCACGAAGGCCAGGGAGTGAAAGGAGTTCGTCACCGGGTCCCACTCGGAGCCGGTGATGAAGCGGAACCCGTTGGCCACGATGGCGCCACGGGAGGCAAGCAGCAGGGAGAGGAAGATCGCGATGAGCAGCACGCTCACCGCGATCCCTCCCAGAACGAGCAGGGTCCGGAATGCCGTGTCGGAGGTCCGCTCGCTCTTCATGCGGGACCTACTTCAGGACCGGGGTCCCGTTGTAGGTGACGGACTTCAGGATGGACTCGGCCTTGACCACCACGCCCTTGGGCAGCGTGGCATAGGCGAGCGGCTGCGCGTACTGCTGGCCGTCATGCACCATCCACCACACCAGCTTCATCATCGCATCCACCTTGTCCTTGGGGCGGTTGTCGTAGGCCTGCTCCTTGTACACGAGGATCCAGGTGAACGTGGAGATGGGGTAGCCGTCCGCGGCCTCCGTGTTGGTCAGGTTCAGCTTCGTCACGTCGTCCGGGATCGTCACGTTGGCCGCCGCGCTGGTGGAAGCAAGGGACGGCACGATCCAGGCGCCCGCCTTGTTCTTCACTGTGGCGAACGGCATCGAGTTCTGCAAGGCGTAGATCAGCTCCACGTACCCTACCGCACCGGGGAGCTGCTTCACGAGCCCGGCCACCCCCGGGTTGCCCTTTCCGCCGACGCCGACGGGCCAGTTCAGGGACTGCCCCACGCCGACTTTGGTCTTCCAGTCATCGGAGACCTTTGCCAGGTAGTCGCTGAACACGGCCGTGGTCCCGCTTCCGTCCGAGCGGTGCACAACCGTCATGGCGGTGTTGGGGAGCTTTGCCTCCGGGTTCAGCGCCACGATCCGGGGATCGTTCCAGCGCTTGATCGTGCCGAGGAAGATGTCCGCGATGATGTCGGAGGTAAGCTTCAGCGTGGGGTTGCCGGGCAGGTTGTAGGTGATCGTCACCGCGCCGGCCACCATGGGGACGGAGACGAACGGAGCCGGGAAGGTCTTGGCGTTGTCGTCGGTCACGATAACGTCGCTGGCGCCGAAGTCAACCGTCTTGTTCTTGAGCTGGGTCTGCCCGCCACCGGAGCCGATGGCCTGGTAGTTCACCTTCACGCCGAACTGCTTGCTGTACTCGTCGAACACCTTTGAATAGAACGGGGCGGGGAACGTTGCCCCGGCTCCCACCAGCTCAACCGACTGGCTGAACCCGAGGCCCGCAACAGCGATGCCCAGTACGAGGGTCACCGCCATGATGCGCGAGATCTTCATGGTTTCCTCCTTGATAGTTCTCTGATGCATGACATGCGCCAGCAACTTCCGGGGAAGAGGTTAGACAGGAGTGAAGGTTCTGTTAATTCTGAGTTAATTTCCGGCGTCCCGGAAGTTCGCCGGAAGGCGAACCGTAAACCGCGTGCCCGAGCCGGGGCTGCTTTCCACGTCGATCGTGCCGGAATGACTCTGGACGATATGCTTTACGATGGCGAGCCCCAGCCCGGTCCCCCCGAGCTTCCGGGACCGCGACTTGTCCACCACGTAGAAGCGCTCGAATATCCGGGAGAGGCTTTCTTCCGGAATTCCGATGCCGGTATCGGAGACCTCGATCCGGACCCCCGTCCCCTCCGCGGAGGCCGCTACCGTGACCTCGCCCTTCTCCGTGTACTTCAGCGCGTTGTCGATGAGGTTCACCAGGACCTGCTCCAGCAGGTACGTGTCCGCCGTGATCCGTGGAAGCTCGGAAGGGAGGGAAAGGACCAGCTTGAGGTTCTGCGCCTCGGCGCGGGGAACGAACATGCCCGTCACGTCCCGCAAGAGGCGCGCCACGTCCACGTCCTCGGCGGCGGGGGTGGAGCCGCGCGCCTCCAGCCCCGACAGCAGGAGGAGGTCCTGGACGATGGCCGTCATCCGCTCCCCGTTGCGGCGTATCGTGCTCACCCACCGGGCGGCGTCCCCGCTGAGCGCGCCTTCCAGCATCTCCAGGGATCCCATGATGGAAGTGAGCGGCGTGCGAAGCTCGTGGGAGGCGTTGACCACGAAGTCCCTCTTCATCGCCTCCAGGCGCCGCATGTCCGTGATGTCGTTGAGCACCACGATGAGCTCGTCGCGCCCTCCCATCTGTTCCACCGTGCACAGCACCGAGCGGCTGCCGATTTCCACCTCGTCGCCCTGGCGAAGCCCGGCCTGCCGCGCCTGCTGGACCAGCTCGGTGAGCCGCGGCGCGCGCATCACTTCCCACAGCGTTCGACCCTCTGCCGGAAGGGAAGCCGCGAGCTGCTCGAAGCCTTTGTTGCTGCGCACGATGCGCCCGTCCCGGTCCAGCACCACGATCCCCTGCTGGACGGAGGAGAAGATGCCGTCCAGCTCCTGGGCGTGGCGCGCTCGCTCCTCGAACAGGTGCTGCACCCGCTCGCCCATGGTGTTGAAGCTCTCCGCCAGGGCGCGCAGCTCGTCGCCTCGGCGCAGGTGCAGACGGGCGCCGAAGTCACCGGCCGCGAACAGGCCCACCACCTGCGTGAGGTCGCGAAGCGGCGAGGTGAGGGTCCGGGAGAACGCGAGTGAGGACAGCAGGCAGGCCGCCAGCAGGAGCAGGGAGAACAGGACAAGGCTGCCCAGCTCCTGAGCGGAGAACGCTTCCAGCTCCTCGGCGGCGGCGGCGGCGCGCACTACTCCCGTGACCGCTCCGCCCGGGCCCGTCACCGGGACGGCCACGTACAGGAGCCAGTGCCGCACGGTGCCGCTGAATCGCTGCGAGGTGCCCACTGCCCCGCCCATCGCCCGGATGACCTCGGGACGGTTGGAATGGTTCTCCATCTGGGCCGGGTCCTGCTCGGAGTCCGCCAGCACCAGCCCGTGGGGGTCGATGACGGTGACCCGCACCCGTCCCTCCCGCGCGACCGACGCCACCAGGGAGTCAAGGGCGGCGGAGCGGCCGTTGGCCATGAGCGGCGCCGCCGAGACGAGGGCGGCCCGGGCGGCGCTCTCAAGTCCGCGCGTCAGCGCATCCCGCGAAATCCGCAGCGCGAGCTCCCGCGTGTAGAAGGCGAAAACGAGGACGGCCAGCACGCTCACCACCGCGTATCCGATGAACACGCGGAGGAAGATGCGCCGCTTCATCGCCGCTCGACAGGGTGCGCGCTCGCGGCCGGCACCGACAGCTTGTAGCCCACGCCCCGCACGTTGACGATCATGCCGCCGGCGGCGCCGAGCTTGTCGCGCAGGTGCTTCACGTGCACGTCCACGGACCGGTCCGTGACGTTCTTCTCGTCACCCCAGAGGTGGTCCAGGATCTTCTCCCGGGAGAACACCCACCCGACGCGGGATGCCAGCAGGTGCAGCAGGCGGAACTCCGCCTGCGTGAGCTCCAGCTTCTCTCCCTTGAGGAATACCTCGTGCGTGTCGATGTCGATCACCAGGCCGTCTGCCACCTCCAGCCGGGAGCGGCTGGCATCCGGGGACGCGCGGCGGAGCACGGCTTTCACCCTGGCGGCCAGCTCCTTGGGGGAGAACGGCTTCACCACGTAGTCGTCGGCGCCGAGCTCCAGCCCGAGAATGCGATCCGCTTCCTCCGCGCGGGCGGTGAGCATGATCACTGGGATGGAGGCGAGGCTGCGGTCCGCCCGCATGCCGCGGCAGATGGTGAAGCCATCCGTGTCCGGCAGCATGATGTCCAGCACCACGAGGTCCGGCTTGGCCGAGCGCAGGGAGGAGAGAAACCCCTTGCCGTCCGTGAACTCCTGCACGCGGAAGCGCTCCTTGCGCAGGCCCGCGGACACGAGCGCACGGATGTCGTCCTCGTCCTCCACAATAGTGATAAGCTCGTTCATTACTGCCGCGAATGTAGCTCACGTCGGGCCGCGTTGCAACGAAGGAAGCGCTCCGGCGGGCCCGCCGAGCACCGAATTCACTCAATCCTAACAGATTTTGCCGCCCTGCGGCCGGCCTCTCCGGGACTCGCGCGGCGCAGCGGCACCCGGAAGCCGCTACGCAATAATCACCCGAAGATAACAGTGGGGTTCGACCTTTGCGCCCATGAGAACGAACCCACACCGCGCAAGGCTCCTCCTTGCGCCAGGCCTGATCTCGCTGTTCCTGGCGGCCGCCACGGCCGCCTCTGCCCAGGGCTCACCCGCCGGCGTGCTCGACCAGCTTCGGACCCGGGTGAAGCATATCGTCGTGATCTACCAGGAGAACTGGAGCTTCGACTCCCTGTACGGGAAGTTCCCCGGGGCCAACGGAATCGCCAACGCGGGGCCCTTCTCCCTGGCCCAGGTCGGCCGTGACGGAGCGCCATTGTCGGCGGCGCCGGCCCCCCTCAATGGAAAGGATCCGGATCCCCACTTCTCGGCCCTGAACCTTGCCGCGGCGCTGAAGCCGTTCGACCTGCGCAAGTATATCGCCCCGGACGTGCGCACCGGCGACATCGTGCACCGCTTCTACACCCAGCAGCTCCAGATCGATGGCGGGAGGATGGACAAGTTCGTCGCGTGGAGCGACAACGGCGGGCTGGTCATGAGCTACATGGACGCCACGAACATGCCGGAGGGCAGGCTGGCCCAGGAGTTCACGATCTGCGACAACTTCTTCCACGCGGCGTTCGGCGGATCGTTCCTCAACCACATGTTCCTGATCGCCGCGGCGGCGCCGGTGTTCCCCAACGCGCCGGCCTCGCTGGTGGCCACTCCGCCCGACGCCTCGGGCACCACGGTAGCGGACAAGGTGGTCACCCCGGATGGCTACGTGGTGAACACGGCGTTCACGGTGAACGCGCCGCACCCGGCCAACGCGGACCCCTCCACGCTGGTCCCGAACCAGACCATCCCGACCATCGGGGACCGGCTGTCTGACAAGCAGGTCACCTGGGCATGGTTCTCCGGTGGCTGGAACGACGCG
This sequence comes from Spirochaetia bacterium, assembly GCA_035686185.1. Lineage (GTDB taxonomy): Bacteria > Spirochaetota > Spirochaetia > SZUA-6 > Fen-1364 > Fen-1364. The sequence goes on from DASRZR010000328.1 coordinate 8,483, forward strand.
CTCGCCGGAAAGCCGGACCCGCTGTTCCAGTTCCACCACCAGCCGTTTGCCTTCTTTGCC
>DASRZR010000329.1:0-17878 GCA_035686185.1 Spirochaetia bacterium
GAGCGCCGCCCCCACGCTGACGCGCGGGTTGTCCGCCTTCATCAGCACGCCGCCCTGCACCGACAGGAAGTCCGTCACGGCCACCGTGGTGCCGACGGCCACGTTCCAGGTCTCCGCGGGAGGCTGGCCGGGGAAGCTGAACGGGTAGTTGAAGTCCACCGCCATGGTCCACGGCCGAAGCGGGGACCACGCAATTCCCGCCGTGGCCGTCTGCGGGAGGTACTCGTCCGAAAGGCTCTCGATGCCCAGGTTCCTGGCCACGAGGGCCACGGAGAAGTTGCGCGACTGTGAGCTGTAGAACTTCAGGAAGTTGAAGCTCGTCTGCGCGCCCACGTCACCCATCACGGCCAGCGCGGACTGGTTGTACACCGAAAGGGTAGCGATGTTCGGTATGTTGCGGTACGCCACCTTGAGGTTGGCCCCGAGCGCGATGCCGCTGAAGTAGTAGCTGGACAGGAAATTGTAGGAGACGTTCACCGTGCCGATGGTCTCGCTGATGTAGTTGTTGGCAACGGCGGCGCCCCAGTCGTTGTACGCCGTGAACGGGACGTAGAGGAACTTGCCGCCCACGCCAAAGCCAAGGTCACCGAAGCGGTTCGTGTAGACGGCCGATTCCATGTTCGTGTCCGCGATCCAGGCGTGGTGAAAGAACGCGAGCTCGGAGGTGGGAAGCAGGGAGCTGGAGGCCGGGTTGTACTCGATGTAGCCGGCGTCCTTTGCCATGGCCGTATAGGCGGTGCCCATGCCTTCCGCGATGCCGCCCATGGGAACGAGCAGCGTGGGGAACGACCTCAGGCCGGTGTTGTTGTCCGCGAAGGAGCTCATGAGGCTGGTCCACCCGGCATACGGATCCCCCGCGCCCCAGGATGACAGGGCGCCGAGCGCGAGGAAAAGGACCGGGAACAGGACCCTCCTTGTACGCATACCGTTCTAGAGTATACATCGTCATTTGACCTAAATCTATAGAGCGTCGGACGATGGCCCGCTGCCGGACGGCCGCCGGGGGGTGACCAATCGGCGGGATTTGGCCGATACTATTGTTGTGGGGTTCTGTGCGCTCGCATAGCCTGAAAACCCGAGCATTGGCGCTTTGTCTGCTGCTCATTCTCTCCGGCGCGGCCGTGGTCCACGCCAGTGGGCAGGGAGAGCCGCAGCTGGACCAGGTGCGCAAGCTCATGCAGCAGCAGGACTATTCCGATGCGCTGAAGCTTCTCGTCGAGATCCAGCGCGCCAATCCCGGCCTGCGGGACGAAACGTCCCGGCTCATGGCCGAGATCATGGCCGTATCCCAGAGTTACAACGGTCTGCTCGCCCAGATGGGCAGCGCCATCGAGGCCGGCGACGTTCAGAAGATCCAGGCTCTCGTCCCCCTGCTCCAGCACACGGACCCCAACCGCTCCGCGGGACTCATCACGCAGGCGGAGGCCATCGCGGGGTTCCTCCGGCTCATGAACGACGCCCAGGCGCTGCTGGCGGCCGGCAAGAGCGCGGACGCGTTGTCGAAGTATCTGCTCGTGTTCACCGACCCCCGGCAGGCGGGTTTCTCCCTCCCGGAGGCCGAGTTCGAAGCCGCGGGGTACGGCGAGATCCTCGTCGGCACGGTGAGGGGATCGATCGCCTCCGCGCTGTCGGCGGCATCTCGAGGGTCCCGGCTGCAGCCCGACATCGCCAAGGTTGTCCCCGCGCTGAAGGCGCTCGTCTCGCAACCCGTATCCGCCGCCACGCTCTCGCAGTTCGACACGATCACGCTGCCCTTTGTCCAGGAGGCACAGGGCGAAGGATCCGTGCGCAAGGCGGCGACGGCGCTCACCGCGATCCGTCAGACCATCGCGCAGGCGTCGGGAAAGAACGGGGACGATCCCTACCTGCGCTACGTGACGTGGATCTTGCTGGGCCGCGGAAAGACACCGGAAGGCGTTGCGTATGCGCTGCACCGCCTGTGGGAAGACGCGGCCCGCCAGGCTGCAGAAGCCGCCTCGGATTCCTCCTCCTCCGCCTTCGAATCGGCGCGCGCACGCTACTCCTCCGGCGCACTGTCATCCGCGGACGCGGATTTCGCCGGCCAGTCCGTGAGGAGCGCCGTCGCAGTGAAGGCGGCCTCCCTCGCGCTGGGCGGGTACCGCGTGGGTCCCACCACCGGCTGGTCGCTCCCGGCATCGGAGTCCCGGGGGGCGCACGAGCTGCTGGACCGGGCCCTGCTGGCCCAGGAGATGTCTGACGAGGCAGGCGCCTATCGCCTCCTGATCTCCTACCACGTCCAGGTCTCCGCACTCCCCGTTCCCACGTTGAGCTCGACGGGCCCCCAGGAGCTGGCACGACTGCAGTCCGCGCGGCTCACGCTGGATGCAAGCTCCAGCGGCGCGGCTGACCAGGAGACGGCGTGGACCTCTCGCGCCGCGCGATGGGACACGCGCACGGACGTCTCGGGCGCCGCGACGGCGATTGCCGCCTCCGCCCGCACGGTTGCCGGGCTCTTCGGAAGCCTGATACGGTCCGATCTTCAGCCACGGGACCTTCAGTACGCGCTTCGCATCGCACAGCTTTTCGAATCCACGTTCCCGGCGCGCCTCCAGGGCGTCCGGGACCAGCGCGCCCGGGCGGAAGACCTTTCGGACGGAACCGTGAACGGCGTGGCCCCGCCTTCCGGAACCATCGCGCAGAAGCACCCGGACCAGGCCCTTCCCCTGCTCTCGTCCACGGGGTCCACCCTGGACCAGCTCATTTCCGACATGGCCGCAGAAGAGCAGCGGCTCGGGGCGGAGACGTCGCACGTGAAATCCAGCCCGGCGTACACTGCGCTCCTGGAGGGCGGCGGGGGGCAGCCGGGCCTCGTGGCGCTGCTGCAGCAGGCCCGTTCCGAGCGGGCCCGCATCGATACGCTCGCCGCCTCCGCGACGCGGCAGGTGGATGCGGCGGCGCTGTCCAGCCGGGAAGGGGACAACGACTTCACGCAGGCAGAGGCCGCGCTGACCCGTCGGGACCCTGACGGCGCCAGCTCGGCGCTGGAGCTTGCCACCGCCGCCTACCTGCGCTCCCTTGCGGACGCCTACACGGAGCACGCCTCCTCGCGCACGACCACCGAGGCGGACGCCCTGAACGTGAAGATCCTGAACCTGCAGAACTCGCTCTCGGTGGCCAGCGCGCAGAAGGAAATCGTGGCCATCAACAAGCTCATCGTGGCCAAGGACTTCCTCGGGGCGAGCGACGCGCTGGACGCGGCCGTCCGCGAATGGAACCAGAGCCAGGTGGGAAGCTATCCGCCGTTCGACCTCCTGCGCAGCACCATCCAGGCCGCCGTGGAGCTCAGCCAGGGACGCGAGATTTCCCGGCTGGACCCCAAGGCGGACGTGGTCAACGCCTTCATCAAGAACGCGCAGGACAACCTGGCCGCGGGGAAGCTCACGGACGCGGCGCAGAACGTGCGGGACGCGCTCGCCGTGGCGCCCAACTACGGGGCGGCCAAGGTGCTGCAGCTCATGATCAAGAAGCAGACCGACCCGGCGGGGTTCGAGCGCGACGCCTCGGCCCAGATCGCGACCTACCTGAAGATGGGTGCCGACAAGACAAACGTGGAAGGGCAGAAGACAGCCTACCTGGCGCTCCTGGACTATTCTCGCCTGGACCCCCGGTTCGCCGCGCAGACGAAGGGAACCATCCAGGAGCTGGAGTACTCCCTTGGCCTGGCGAGGCGTCCTGCCACTGCCCAGCAGATCGCGCGTTCCAACGCGCTCGTTCAGCAGGCCGGCGTCATCCAGCAGCAGGGGACCGCGGAGGGCTACCAGCAGGCCCTGGACCTGCTGAAGCAGGCCCTGCAGGTCAACCCGGACAACACCGACGCCATCCGTCTGGACGGCATCATCCGTACCCGCATGGGAAGCACGGCCCTGGCGGCTCTTTCCCCGGCGGACACGGCAACCTACAACCAGGCGTTCAGCCTGTTCCTCTCCGGTGCTTACCAGGACGCCTATGACCGCGTAATGCAGATCTGGGACGATCCCCGCTCCCCTCGGAACAAGACTTACGGTCCGCTGCAGAGGCTGAAGAAGAGGCTGGAGATCCAGCTCAACATCTCATGAGAAACCGACGCGGCATACCCACACTCCTGTTTTTCCTCCTTGCTGCCCTGGCGGATGCGCCCCTGCACGCGCAGACCCTGTACTGGGAGAACCCGCGCGTGTTCGTGCCCCAGGGCATGGCCTCCAGCAGCTCGATGACGGGCACCTCCCTCATGGGGCTGGCCTGGCAGGAGATCACGCCGCGGTCCGAAACCGACCGCACCAGCGGAAGCATCTGGCTCTCTATGGCCGTCTCCCGGGACGGGATCACGTGGACGCCGCATCCGCACTTCTTCGGACCCATCGCCTACACCGGCGTCACGGAGGGAAACGAGCCCCGCGTCTACTCCATGGTGATGGACTCAAGCGACCACATCTACGTGGCGGTGTCCACTTCCGACCGCGAGACGCTCATCCTGGAGTCCGTTGACGAGGGTCGCACGTTCCAGCGCCTGCAGCGCGTCACGTCCCGAGCCTCCACCGGCGTGCCCAACCTGTTCCTGGCCAACGGCGGCGGGCTCCTGCTGCTCCTCTCCCAGGGCTCCCGGGCTGCGGACATAACCTCCGGCTCCGTAACCCTTGCCTTCTCTCACTCACGGGACGGGCGGACGTGGTCGGAGCTGGCCCCTCTGGTGGGCCCCGACGAGGCGGTCGGCAACCCCCAGATCCAGCCGACCCACGCCGTCAGCGGCGGCCGGGACTACCTCGTATTCGAGTCTCTCACCAGCCGCTCCGACCTCACCGCCACGTGGCAGCTGTTCACCAAGAGAAGCACCGACGGGGGGAGCACCTGGGACAAGGCGGTGCCGTTGACCGGCGTGTCCACGGCCCTGGCCGGCAAGCCGGTATTCGGCGCCGACCCTCTGGCGTTCGACAACGAGCGGCCGCGGCTCTCGGCGGTGGACGGGAGCCTGGAACTGGTGTGGGAACGCTCTCCCTACGGTTCCAGCCGTTCGCAGATCTGGGCGGCGCGCCTGGACAGCCAGGCCGCGCTTGCCGCGGCACCCGAGATAGTCGCGGCGGACGCTCCGGCCCGGTTCGGGCAGTACCTCGTGGCGCGCGGGGTTGCCTACGTCGTATACCAGGACGGTTCCCGCGCCACGTCGCGCATCACGCTGGCACGCAAGGAAAGGACGTGGCAGACCCAGCTCCTGCAGAACACGGACGTGGTGAACGCGGTGTTCCCGCACGCGGTGGAGTTCCACGGGTCGCTGTTCATCTTCTGGGAAAACCAGGCCACGTCGGGCGGGCTGTCCGCCCTCGTGGAGCTGCGGCCGCTCACCTCCGTGGGCGCTCCGGTGGTGAAGCCGGTGGATTTCACCCCGGGCCAGCCGGCCAACCGGGACAGCGTCACGGTGTCCTGGAGCGAGCCCCAGCCGCCGGACCCGTCGGGAATCCGCGAGTACCGCTACTCGTGGTCCTACAGCAACGGCACGACCACCGTGGAGAAGGAGCACCAGACGGTCTCGGGGCTCACGGCGGGAGGGAAGCCGCTGTTCTCGACCCGCAAGGTGGACCAGGACGGGCAGTGGACGTTCTCCGTGGTGGCGGAGGACCTTGCGGGGAACGTTACCACGCTGCCTTCCACGGTTTCCTTCACGCGGGACGCCACACCGCCGCACCCCGTGGGCTTCGAGGTGCTTGGCACGGACGGTTCCGTCCTCTTGAGCTCTCCTCCGCAGGCTCCGGAGAACCGCGCGGCAAACTCCCACCCGGTCCCGACGAACAGCTTCAGCGTGCAATGGGTACCGCCCGCGGACAAGGATGTCGTGGGATACACGTACAACCTGCAGCCGGGGTGGTCCACGCTCGCGGACTACGAGGGCTCGTCCGTGCCGCTGGTGCCGCCGCCGGCCCGCCTGGTGACCACGGGCACGAGTCTCGCCTTTGCCAACCGGGACAACGGCGTGTACGTGCTCACGGTCCAGGCCGTGGACCGGGCCGGCAACCTGAGCCCGCCGTCCACGATTGCCCTGGAGCTCAGCAACTACCAGGTGGTCACGCGCGTGGACCTCGTCACCACGGTGAAGGACCCCGTGCTCGGAACGTTGAAGCTCACGATCCTCGGGCGCGGATTCCGGGACAACGGCCCGCTGCGCAAGATCATCCTGGACCGGGGCAGCCATGGCGCCCCGTACGACATCGAGCTGGACCCCGACGCGCCGCTCGTGGTCACCGACCGGCAGATCTCCGGCATCACGCTGGACGACAACCGGGAATCCGGGTCCTACCGCGTGGGCCTCCTGCAGCAGAGGCCTACGGGGCAGACCGTCCTGTACTTCACCCCGGGCCCCATGTTCGAGTTCCAGTCTCCGGGGACCGTCAAGATCGGCAACTTCCAGGTCCTGCTCCCGGCCTGGATCGCGGGACCTTCGCCGCAGTACCTGTTCTCCTTCAACGCGCTGATCGTGCTCGTGGTCGTCGCCCTGCTGGTGGCCCTTTCGATCCTTGCGTTCCGCAAGATCGTGGCGCTGGCGCAGGAAGGGGTGGCGGTCCGGGCCGAGGTGGCGGCGCTGCTGGAGAGCCGGCCCAACCCTCGCTGGGAGGAAAGGAAACGACGGATGCAGGCATTGAAACGCCGCGGCATGGGCCTGAGGCTGAAGTTCACGCTCCTGATGGTCGTCCTGGTGACGATGATCGTTCTCATCGTCTCGGTGCCGCTGGGCTTCCAGATGGTGAGCCGGCAGCGGGTCTCCCTCGCCACCGGCCTGCAGAACAGCGCGAACATCCTCCTTGGCGCGCTCTCCTCCGCGGCGGAGACGCAGTTCCGGCTCCAGGACCAGGGATTCGAGGCCGCCAGCGGGATTCCGAACCTGCGGACCACGATGCCAGAGGCGGTCTACACGACCATCACGGGCCCGGATACGAGCTTCCGACCCACGGACCCGAAGGACTTCGTGTGGGCGAGCGACGAGAAGCGTTTTGCCGACGAGCTGAAGGCAGGCCAGTTCCATATCGCCTCGGAGATCGTCGGGGATCCGCTGGGAAGGTCCGTGATCGCCGGCCTGCAGAAGAAGATCGATTCGGAGGCCACGACGAAGCTTGGCCCGCTGCTGGACCAGTACCGAACGCTCCAGGGCCAGAGCCGGGACCTCGCCACGAAGACGGACGCGGCCTCCAAGGCTCATCTCGCCTCCGTCCGTGACCAGCTCTCCCAGGTGGGGCGCGACATCGACACGCAGGCTCGCACGCTGTACGGGGTCTCCAGCACGCTGGAGCCGTTCAACCCGAACGCGCGCCTCGGGTCCCTGTACCTGTTCTACCGGCCAGTGATCTTCTACAACCGTTCCCAGAACGTGGCGGACACCACCTTCTACCAGGGGATGATCCGCCTGCAGGTCCGCGCCGATACGATCAACCGGCAGATCGACGATTCCATCCGGGCCATCATCCGGACGGCCGGCGCCATCGCCCTGGCCGCCATCGCCCTGGGCATCCTCGGGGCCATCATCATGGCCAGCATCACCGTCACGCCGATCCGGCAGCTCGCGCGGGGCGTGGCGGTCATCCGGGACACCGACGACAAGGAGAAGCTGCACGACCACGTCATCAACGTGCGCACACGGGACGAGATCGGCTCGCTGGCGGAGACGGTGAACGAGATGACGCAGGGCCTCGTCAAGGCAGCGCTGGCCAACAAGCTGCTGCTGGAGGGCATCGACGTGCAGAAGCAGTTCCTGCCGCTCGTGAAGGACCCCGGCGGAGATGAGAGCACGGCGGAGCACGAGAATGCCCGGCTGGAGATCTACGGCTACTACAAGGGAGCCAAGGGAGTCTCGGGCGACTATTTCGACTTCAAGCGGCTGGATGACACCTACTACGCGATGATCAAGTGCGACGTGTCGGGCAAGGGGGTGGCCGCCGCCCTCATCATGGTGGAGGTGGCCACGCTGTTCCTGAGCTACTTCCGCGACTGGCCCAAGCGCAAGCAGAACATCTCCCAGATCAAGGACCCGCAGGCGCGCCTGCGGGCGCAGAAGGAGCTGGAGCGCCTCGACTCCCTGGTGTACACGATCAACGACATGGTGGAGGAGCGCGGCTTCCGCGGGAGGTTCGCGGCGCTCACCATCTGCCTGTTCAACTCCTCCACGGGCGTGGTGAGCGTCTGCAACGCGGGGGATACGAAGCTTAACCTCTTCAGCGCCGATAAGAAGGCAATGGTCCACACGGTCCTGCCGTCGGCGCCGGCAGCGGGGAGCTTCCCCTCCATGCTGGTGGAAATGAAGACGCCTTTCACGCAGGTGCAGCAGCGCCTGGCCGCCGGGGACGTGATGTTCCTCCACACGGACGGTTTCGAGGAGTCGAAGCGCCGGCTGCGGGGGCCGGACTTCCAGTTCGTGGAGGGAGAAGAGGATTTCAGCGAGGAGCGGATCGACGAGATCATTGCGGCGGTGTTCAACCGCCGCACCTACACGCTGGTCCGGGCGCAGAACCCGGTGCCGGCGGAGGAGCTGGTGTTCGATTTCTCCTCCTGCAAGGGCTCGGTGAAGGAAGCGGTGCTGGCGCTCGTGGCGGTGGAGAAGGTCTATCGAATGGTGCCGAACCCCGGCCTGGGCGCGGAAAGCCGCGTGACGATGGAGTCAAAGGTGGCCGAGTTCCTCCAGGCGCACTTTGCGCAATACCCCCGCTATTTCTCCCACGCGATTGACGGGGCGGCCGGCAAGGGCACGGTGACCTTCACACACGCGATGGAAGAAGACCAGTACGACGACCTGACGATCATTGCCCTGAGACGGAAGTGAGGTTGACCATGACCAGGATGGCATGGGCGGCGGCGGCCGCCCTGTTCAGCGCGGCTATCGCCTACGGACAGAGCACATCGGTGATCATCCAGAACGAGGAGGATTCCGCGTTCTACTACGTGATGGACCCCTCGGAGCTGTCCGGCGTGAGCACCGGCAGCCCGCTCCTTGCCAGCAAGGTGGCCGCGTACTTCTCCGCGTCGGACGCCGGCACGACGTTCTCCAAGCTTGGCGCCCAGGCTGACATCCGGTTGGCGGACCTGAGCGCGGGCACGCACCTCCTGGTGGGGTTCTTCGAGGTCAGTGACTCCGACACGTTCCCGGTTCGCGTCATGGCCATCCAGGCTGACCCCAGCGTGCCGGATCGCTTCTACTCGCTGTTCGCCGGCACGGCCCAGCTCAGCGTTCGCCGTGGAGTGGGAAGGCTGGCCGGCTTCGGTGCCACCGCCACCACCGCCTCGACGCCGGCCACCACCGGGCCGGCCGCCGGGGCAGCGACAACGGCCACCAGTGCCTCCGGGGCGGCCGTCAGCGCCTCAGGAGCGGTGCCTGCCGTTCCCGGAGCGCTTCCCACTCTGGCCTCGTTCTCCGCGTCCTACGACCCGGTGGTGTTCTCCCGGGAAACCAGGGAAGGCCTCAAAGTGCTGCCGATCGCCCAGGCGCGTTCCTGGGCGCAGACCGGCACGCGGATTGCCGCGGTCCAGGGACTTCGGGACGACACGGGGCTGAAGATCGCGCTCTCGGTGCCGGGAGGCTTCTCGCCGTCAGTGTCCTACTTCCTGTACGTGTTCGACTCCCGGAGCGCCGGCACGGAGAACGCGCTCACGCTGGAGATCCAGCCCCTGGCTCGCGGGGACCGTGGCGCGTGCATCCTGTGGCAGAAGGGCTCGACGCCGCGCCTCATCGGCACGGTGAAGACTGACTCGGATTCCGTGGAGCTCGACGTGAGCCAGGCGGATCTCGCCTCCAGCCCGCTCGCGTCCCTGGGTGACTCGGCAACGATGGACCTCACGGCGGGCTGGTACGACCGGGCCCTGGGAGTGTGGGAGGAGTTCTACTACACCACGCTTGCGGTCACACGTTGAACCGGATGAGCAGGACGTCACCGTCCTTCACCACGTAGTCCTTGCCCTCCAGGCGGAGCTTGTTGGCCTTCTTCGTTGCGGCAAAGTCTCCGCTTGAAAGCACGTCCTCCCACTGGGCAACCTCGGCTCGGATGAAGCCCTTGGCAAGGTCGGAGTGAATCTCTCCGGCGGCGCCCACGGCCGTTGTGCCCTGTCGAATGCTCCAGGCCTTGCACTCGTCCTCCCCCACGGTGAAGAAGCTCACCAGGTGGAGCGTGGAGTAGACGTGCCGAAGGAAACGGTTCTTGGCAGGCTCCTCCAGGCCGAGGTCGGCAAGGAAGTCCTTCTGGTCCGCCTCCGGCAGCTGGGCGATCTCCATCTCCAGGTCTCCGCGGATCGGGAACGCGTCCATGCCGGATTTGCCGGCCTCCTGCAACAGGTCGTCGTGGGGGAGGGGCGTCTCGCCGGTGTTGACGAGGAGGACGAGCGGCTTGGCCGTGAGGAACCCGAAGCCGGCGAAGATCCGCGCATCATCCGGTGCGAAGAAGCCGGGGCCCAGCGGCTGCCCGTTTCCCAGCTTCTCCACGATCTGCTTCAGCACGTGGTACTCCCGCGTGTCCCGCTTGGCTTCCTTGTCCAGGCGTTCGAGCCGCTTCTCGGCTATCTCGTAGTCGCCGAAGACAAGGGAATCCAGCACCTTGCGCAGGTCGCGAAGGGGAGCGGAGTCCTTGCGCGCCGGCAGGACAGCCTCCGAGGCAAAGGCGCGCACCACGATGGCCACCGCGTCTGCCCGGCGCACGTCCGCCAGGCTCGCGGACGTGATGCCCCCTTCCTCGTCGTGCTCCAGCGGCAGGTCCTTGAACAGCACGGAGGCGTGGGTGAGCTTCTTCGGGCTGAAGATCTTCGCCAGGCGATCCAGCCGGTCGTCCGGCACCTTGACCTCGGAGAGCGCCGCCTGGCGCCGTCCCCCGGCGGCGTCACCCGTGAGCGCTGCCTGTCCGGTGAGGGCGTTGAATATCGTGGTCTTGCCCGAGCGAGCCAGGCCGATGATCGCGGTTTCCATCCCGTCTCCTTGATTTCGCGGATTCGCCCGCAGTATAACCAGCGGGGACCGGGGGAGGCAATGGCGGGCAAGGCGGGCCACGCGCGTTTCTTCTGCGAGCAGTGCGGCGCCGAGGTGCGCGCCGGGGCGGCGGCGTGCCCCTCGTGCGGAAGCCGCTTCAGCGCGGTGCGCTGCCCGAAGTGTGGCTACGAGGGGACGGGCCCGGAGTTCCGGGACGGGTGCCCGGTCTGCGGATACGGCATGGGCGCCGAGGGCCGCCCCTCCGCGCCAGCCGCGCCCGCCGGGAGACGCGCCCGGCCGCGCCGCGGCATGCCGCGAGCGTTCTCGCGGCTGGCCGTTGCGATTCTTGCGCTCCTGATCGTCGTGCTGGCGGCCGTCCTGCTGCTCAGTAAATGATTCCCAGCCCCGCGCCGCCCATGAAGTAGTAGTTGGCCGAATCCTCGTATTCACCGGCCACGATAGCCGAGACGACGATGCCGGTGCCGGGCACCAGCCAGTGGACTTCCGCCCCCGCCTGGAACGGCGTGGGCCATGCGAGGAACGCGACGCCACCCGGGAGTTGACCGGTCCTCGTGCTGGCGGAGATCCCGGCGGTCACCGAGCCGAGGTCCAGTAGAATGCCGGCTCGAAGGTACAGCCATGTCACCGGGCCGAACGCCGGCGTGACCCCGTCCGCGCGGAACAGGTACGGGTACCAGAAGGACCCGTTGACACCGAACGACAGCAAGCCGCTGATGGCCCCGAGGGTGAGCTCGAGCGGCACCTCCACGCTCAGGCCCGAGAAGTTCGCGAAGGTGTCTGTCATGAGCGGACCGGTCGAGCTCTGACTCGTCGAGACCTGGACAGAGAGCTTGGCTTGCAGCGCGGCGCTCGTCCCGACCGCGTCCCGGGGAGGGAGGAACTCCCATCGGGCAGCCACCGTGCCGAACAACGGCAGCACCGTGGACGTTCCGATCAGCCCGGCGGAGGCATCGACCTCGATCCCCGGCACCGCGCCGAGGCGAACGCCGACCTGCAGCGGCGCCTGGATGGAAGAGAGATCCGTCGTGGCGATGCCGGCACCCAGGAGCCCGAGCTGGAAGTCCCCCGGCGGAAGTACTTCGGTCACCGGGGCGTACAGCAGGCCCGAGCTGCCGCTCCACAGGCTTCGGGGAAGGACGCGGAGCGTGCTGTCCACCGTGAGGGTGGCCTGTCGGGTCGTCGCGGTTTCCGCCCCGTCCCCGCTCGCAGAGACGCTCACCGTGTACTGCCCGTCCGGGAGAGCTGCGCCCGCTTCGGTGTGCACGTCCCACGTGAACGCCTGGTCCCACGTGGTGAACGGTGGAAGAGACCGTGAGTACACCTCTGTTCCGGTCCCGTCCAGGACGAACAGCCTGCCGGTACCCGGACCGGTGACCGAGAAGTCCACGTCAATCGAGCCGAGCGTCCCGGGGTTGTGAGGGTTGACCGAGGATTTCGGGAGGGAGAACGCCGTGATGGCAAACGGCGCCGGCTGGAGGTTCACGTCCAGGGCGGTAAGCTGCTTCTCGGCTATCGTCACGGTGGCGGTGTACGGCGTGTAGCCGAAGGATCGGACCGTCACCTCGTGCTCGCCCACGCCGACCTGCTGGGTCCCGCCGGAGGTCGAAGTCCCGTCCACCAGCACTTCCACGTTCGTGGGCGTGGCCGTGACCCGCAGGAACCCGATGATCTGGGTCAGCGAAACCTGGTACAGGAGCGGATCGCCGGTGAACTGCACCCAGCCCGAGCTGTCATAGTAGCCCTGCTTTTTCAATACCACCCGGTGCCAGCCCACGGAGATCTCCTCCATGACCACCGGGGAGAGCCCCTTGTAGTCACCGTCGATGTACACCTCCACGTTCGACGGGTCGGTGAGCACCTGCAGGCCGGACGTGGTGCCGGGAGGGTTCTGCGTGGGCTCCTGGGGCGGAGTGGCGCCCCCGCCGCTGGATCGCTGCTGCGTGGAGGTGACCCGTTGCAGCGTGGTCCCGCGGGATGTCGCGCAGGACACCAGGCCGAGCGCTGCGGCCAGCAGCAGGACTGCGGGGAGGATTCTGGAGATCCGTCGGGCCGCCATGCCGGTATAGTAGCCCCTGCCCGCCGGCTGATCAAGCAAAGACCAGCCCGCCCGGCTCGCCCCGGTTGCCCCTTTCGCCGATATATGGATCAGTAACGGCATGGGCGGCGCTACGCGGGCGGCCACAGCTTTCTTCCTCTCGCTTCTCTGGGCGGCCGCCGGCTGGGCGCAGTCACCCGCGGGCAGCGCCGCCCCCGCGCCCCCGGCAAGCTTCCGCGGCCTGACGCTGGGAATGAGCCTGGACCAGGTGAAGACGACGCTCAAGGCGGACGCGCTCTTTCGCTACCGCGGGGACCCCGACGTGAGCTTTCTTCCCCAGACGAGCCAGTACCTGATCGAGTGCGAGGGCACATCCTTCATCCGTCGGGCCTACTTCCAGTTTGCCGATGGCCGCCTGTTCATCATGATCCTCGTGCTGGACGAGCAGCGGCTGGACCACTACTCCCTGTTCTCCACGCTTTCCGCGAAGTACGGCCCGCCGACCGGTCTCAGCCCCCAGGAAGCAGTCTGGCAGTCCGACCCGGTCCGCTTCTCCCTGGAGCGCCCGCTCACCGTCAAGTACGTGGACAACAAGACGTTCGCTGCCATCCTTTCCCAGAGCGGGACACAGAAAGACCTCGAGCAGCTCTCCCGAGAGAAGTTCCTTGAGCAGTTCTGAGCCGGCAGCACCCGGCATCTTCCTCAAGCCGGGCCGGGAGGGGCCGGTCCGTCGCCGACATCATCCGTGGATCTACAGCCAGGCCGTGCTCCGGGTGGAACAGCCCCTGGAGCCCGGGGCGCTTGCGCCCATCCGCTCCTCGGACGGAGCCCTCCTCGGATGGGGGCACTACTCATCCGACAGCCTGATCGCGGTCCGCATGGTGAGCTACGGCCCGTCGGAGCTTCCCGCGGACTGGCTGGAGCAGCGCCTCATCGCCGCCTCCGCGATGCGGGAGTCCCTGGGGATCGATTCCGATGCCTGCCGGCTCGTGAACGCGGAGGGTGACTTCCTGCCGGGCCTCGTCGTTGACCGCTACGCGGACACCGCGGTGATCTCGGCGCACACTCGCGGGATGGAAGTGCTCGTGCCCCGGGTGTGCCAGTGCCTCCGGGATCGCTCGCCGGGCCTGCGCGTCTACCTGCGGCGGGACGAGCACTTCGCGCGGGTGGAGAAGCTCCAGACCGCTTCCGGGTACCTGGCCGCAACCGGGGACGGGACAACCGTGATCAGGGAGGGCGGTGTGCCGCTGAAAGTGGACTTCGTCCACGGGCAGAAGACGGGCTTCTACCTTGACCAGAGGGCCAACCGCTCCCGTATCGCCCAGGCCAGCCGGGGCAGGACGGTTCTGAACCTGTTCTCATACTCCGGTGCCGTGGCGTTGAGGGCCGCCGCGGCGGGCGCCGCGCGCGTGGTGTCCGTGGACAGCTCGCGCGCCGCGCTGGACCTCGCCGCGGAAAGCGCCCGCCTGTCTCCCGATCTCCCCGCAGAGCGCCTGGAATGGGTGCAGGGAGACGTGTTCTCCTTCCTGGAGACTCCGGGCCAGTACGATATCGTGGTGGCGGATCCGCCTCCGTTTGCCCGGCGTCGGTCGGAGCTGGACGGGGCGCTGCAGGGGTACCTCACGCTGTTCACGCAATGCCTGCGGATGCTCTCCCCGGGCGGCCTGGCGTTCTTTTTCTCCTGCTCCGGGGCCGTGGACCGGCCGACGTTCCAGCACGTGGTGGCGGAAGCGTTTGTGAGGTCGGGGCGGCAGGGGCGGCTCCTGTCGGAGCTGCACGCCGACGTGGACCACCCGGTGTCATCGTCACACCCGGAGGGGGAGTACTTGAAGGGATGGATGGTTCATGCGCAGTAGCGTGCCCCTGACAATCGTTGCCGTTGCCGTGGCAGCGCTCGTCGGAGGATGCCGGCCGGCCGCGGAAAAGGTGGCGCTCACCGTGGCGGGTCAGTCTCTGTCCGTGGAAGTGGCGCGGACGGAAGCCCAGAGAGAGCACGGGCTGATGGGCCGCCGTGACCTGGGGCCCCGGGACGGGATGATCTTCGTCTTCGACCGGGATGACCACCTGGCATTCTGGATGAAGGACACCCCGACGCCGCTGTCCATCGCCTTCATCTCCGCGGAGGGACGGATCCTGCAGATCGAGGACATGCAGCCGTTCTCCCACGCGATCATCCAGTCCCGGATGTCCGCGCGCTACGCCCTGGAGATGAGGCAGGGAGCGTTTGCCTCCCTGGGTATCAAAGAAGGAGACGGGATCTCCTTCCCCGCGGGGTGGCCGTAGACCCCTATTCCTCTTCGTTCTCCGGGAACAGCTCGAGGACGGGTTCTTCCTCTTCTCCGAGCGGCTCGTTCGTGAGGATCTGCACGCGGCGTTCCACCCGGGCAAGGTCCTTCTCCAGTGCCTTGGAGAGCTTCATCCCCTCCTCGAACAGCTCGATGGCTTCCTCCAGCGGGATGCTTCCTTCTCTCAGCTTCTCCGCGAGCTTTTCCAGTCTCTGCAGCCTCTGCTCGAACCCCGCGGAAGGCTTTTTCCCGTCGCTATCCTTCGGCCGCATTCAGTTCCTCCACCTTGGCTTTCAAGCTGCCCCGGGAAAGCCGAATGCTCACCGGGTCTCCCGCGCTGACGCCATCCGTGGACACCAGCACGGCGCCTGTTGGCGCGTGCGTGACCACCGCGTAGCCCCTGGCGAGGATCTGCAGCGGTGAACAGGAGGCGATCTCCCGGGAGGCGATCGTGACGCGGTGCGTGACATCCCGAAGCCGCTCCCGAAGGCCGTCGCTCAGCGTGTCGCGCGCGTCATCCAGGCGCTGGGCGCGCGGAAGGATCATGAGCTTCACGTTGCGGGAGAAGCTTTCCGCGCTGAAGTGGCCCAGGAGCAGCCTCGTCTTCTCCATGCGCTGGTGGACACCGGTGAGCATCACTTCCTGGGCGGAACGGATCCGGCCCAGGAGGTCCACGCGGGAAGCCGCCACGAGCTCCGCTGCCGCCGAGGGGGTTGGAGCCCGAACGTCGGCGGCCAGGTCGGAAAGGGTCACATCCGTCTCATGCCCGACCGCGGAGATCACCGGCGTGGAACAGCCGGCCACCGCGCGGACCACGACCTCGGAAGAGAACGGCAGCAGGTCCTCCAGGGACCCTCCGCCTCGGCCCACGATGATGACCTCCCCCAGGTGGTGGCGGTCGGCGACCTGGATGGCGCGCGCCACGCTGGCATCCGCGCCTTCCCCCTGCACCGCGGTAGGCACGATTACCACGTCCACTCCGGCGTTTCTCCGTCGCAGGACCCGCAGGATGTCTCTCACCGCCGCGCCCGTGGGGGAAGTCACCACCGCGACACGGGAAGGGTAGAGCGGCAGCTTCTTCTTCCGGGAAAGGTCGAACAGCCCCTCCGCGGCCAGCCGGCGCTTCGTCTCCTCCATCCGGGCCAGCAGGTCGCCTTCTCCGGCCTTGAGCAGTGACTCGCAGATGAGCTGGTAGGTGCCGCGACGGTTGTAGACGGAGATGCTGCCGGTGGCCTTGACCAGCGCGCCGTCCGACGGTGTGAACCGAACCGCGTCCAGCCTGCCGCGGAACATCACGACGGAGAGAAGCGAGTCCGCGTCCTTGAGGCTGAAATACCAGTGTCCGGTGCTGGAAGGGCGGAAGTTGGAGATCTCTCCCTGGATCGTGATCCAGGGGAATCCTTCTTCCAGTGTGCCTTTGATGAGCTGGGTGATCTCCGTGACCGTGTAGGCGCGTTCCGCGGTGCTTCCCAGCATAGCGGGCAGGGTATACCGACGCGCCGGGTATGGCAACCATCGGTAACTGTCGATATTATCAACGACGACCTCATGAGGAACATCGCGGTCATCAACGGAACAGACCTTCGGGAGCCGGCCTTCCGACCGCTGCGGGATGGACGCTCGTCGTTCGCCCTTGCGGTCCAGTTCGCCCTCGAGCTGCCGGGCGTGGCGGAGACGGTGGTGCTGCTTTCCCGTGAGACGGAGCTTCCCGCGGGCGCGCGCCCCGTGGTGAGGGCATCGTGGACGCTTGCCAGCCTGCTGGAGCAGATTGCCGGTGCCGCGGAAGGGTTTGACCACGTCTGCTACCTGTACGGTGACTGCCCGTTCCTGGATTCCGTCATTGCCCGCCGCATGCAGGAAAGCCACGTGCGCCACTGGGCGGACTACACGTTCGCGGACGGCTACCCGGCGGGCGTGACCGTGGAGATCCTCTCGCGCCAGACCGTGGGCCGGCTTCGTGCCATGGCCGACGGACCGGAAGGGCAGGCTGCCCCGCGCCGGGATTCGCTGTTCACCGTGATACGCAAGGACATCAACTCGTTCGACATCGAGACGGAGATCTCTCCCACGGACATGAGGCTCCTGCGCGTGTCCCTGACGGCTGACACGGAACGCAACTTCCTTCTGCTCTCCCGCATCGTTGCGGCCGGCGCGGTGACGCCGGAGGCCGCCATACGGTTCCTCCAGGACAACCCGGGGGCCCACCGGACCCTGCCGGCGTTCTTCCCCGTCCAGGTGGTCGAGCAGTGCCCCCAGGCCTGCACGTACTGTCCGTATCCCCGATTTGCGGGGGACGTGCTCCACCGCAAGGGGTTCATGCCGGTAGAGGCATTCGCGGGCCTGGCCCGGAAGATCTCAGCCTTTGCCGGGGACGCGGTGATCGACATCTCCCTCTGGGGCGAGCCGTCATTGCACCCCCAGGTCTTCGACCTCATCCAGGCAGGCCGGGATACGCCCGGCATCGAGCTGCTGATCGAGACGTCGGGAATCGGATGGCCGGCAGGGACGTTCGAACGGATCAAGGCGCGGGGCGGAACGCCGCCGCGGTGGATCGTGTCTCTGGACGCCGCCACGGAACCGGTCTACCGGGCGCTGCGGGGGGAAGGTTTCGCG
>DASRZR010000330.1:0-5024 GCA_035686185.1 Spirochaetia bacterium
TCTCTTCCTTGGAGTGGTAGATGTAGCGTTCCACGCCCTCCAGCGTCAGGGAGGCCCCCGGGCCGAAGAACTGGGCCAGCCGCTCGCACTCCACGCGCATGTCCCGCGTGTTGTTTTCCACCATGTCCAGGAGGTACTCCACCGCGTCTTCCGCGATGGTGAGGGAACGCTGGCGGAAGAACCCGGTGACCCACCCCTGCTTCTGGTTGTCGAACAGCTCCCAGAAGATCTTCTGGTGCTCGGGAGGAATGGCCCCCGCCGTCTTGCGGCGGGAATCCCCTGCCACGCGCCGGTCGATCTCCCCGGCGAACCCGGAGCTCAGGAGCACGAGCGTGGCGTCCGGCGCCGGGGCGGACAGGTACTCCACGAGAGCTCCCACCTCCTCGGTGCCCTTGATCTGCTCCGCGTCGGAGACGATCACCAGCCGGTGCCGGGCGAACAGGGAAAGGTTTCGGAGGCTCCGAACGATCTCTGCCGCCGATGATTCTCCCGCGTAGAAGCGGTGAGTCTCCGGCGGCTCCCCGCCCACGGTGAGCCCGGCGCGGATCTTCTCCACGAAAGCGGCCTTCTCCCCTTCCTCGGGACCGAGGAGCAGCCAGGCGGGGGCCGTGGTGTCCGATTGCCGGGGACGGGCGGCCGGGCTCACGTATAGCTTCGCATCAGGAACGCGAGCTTGCCGAGGATCCGCACGTTCTGGGTGTACAGGGGAGGGTACTTCGGGTTCTCCGCTTTCAGGCGGACCCGGTTGCGTTCCATGAAGAAGCGCTTCAGCGTCACCGCGTCGTCCACCATCGCCACCACGATGTCGCCGTTCTCCGCGGTGTTCTGGTGCGTCACCACCACCACGTCCCCGTCCACGATGCCGGCGTCCTTCATGCTGTCACCCTTGACCTGCAGCGCGAAGTGCGTGGAGGCTCCGAGCGAGGCGGCGGGAACCTGGACGTATCCCTGGAGGTTCTCTTCCGCGAACAGCGGGCGCCCGGCGGCCACGTTTCCCAGCAGGGGAACGGAGGCCACCTCGTCCCGGTCCGCCTCCGCGTCACGGATGACCTCGATGGCGCGGGAACGGTTCTCGTGGCAGCGGAGGAACCCCTTCTTCTCCAGGGCCTTCACGTGGTCGTAGCTGCCCTTCACGGAGAAGCGGAAGTTCGTGGCGATCTCCCGGATGGTGGGCGGGTACCGGTTGAGGCGGATGAACTCCCGGATGAAATCGAAGACTTCCCGCTGGCGCTGTGTGAGGCCCTTCATCCCGGTCTACTTCTCCGCCGTCATTTTCAACTTCTTCATCTTGCTGTGGAGGTTGCTCGCATACACGCCCAGCGTCTCTGCCGCGCGGGACACGTTTCCTCCCGTCTCTCGAAGCCGGGCGGCAATGAGCTCCCGTTCGAATGCATCCCGCGCGTCTGAGAGGCTCATCCCGTCATAGGCGGCAAGCACGCGGTCCGCGGCCGGGGACGCCGCTCCCAGGAAGCTCTTCACCGAGGCGGCACTCACCACCGCCTCCTCCGTCATGATATTAACCCTCTCCACGAAGTTTTTCAATTCCCGGATGTTCCCCGGCCAGTGGTAGGCGCCGAGGGACTTCAAGGCCTCCGGGGAAACCGTGCGAGGCGCCTTTTCCGAGGGACGCTTGTACTTCTCCATGAAGTAGGCCACCAGGGGCGGCAGGTCCTCCAGCCGCTCGCGAAGCGGCGGCACGTGGATGGGAACGACGTTGATTCGGAAGAACAGGTCCTCCCGGAAGCGTCCGCGCGCAATCTCGGACCGGATGTCCTTGTTCGTCGCCGCGATCACCCTCACGTCCACCTGGATGGATTCCTCCCCGCCCACCCTCTCGAATCGCATCTCCTGGAGGACTCTCAGCACCTTCGCCTGGGTGATCAGGGACATGTCGGCGATCTCATCCAGGAACAGCGTCCCGTGGTTGGCCGCCTCCACCTTGCCGCGCCGGCGCTGCAGCGCGTTCGTGAAGGCGCCCTTCTCGTGCCCGAACAGCTCGCTCTCGATAAGCGTCTCCGGGATGGCGGCACAGTTCAGCTCCACGAACGGGCCGGCCGCCCGGGTGCTTCGCGCGTGCACCTCCCGCGCCACCAGCTCCTTTCCGGTCCCGTTCTCCCCGGTGATGAGGATGCGGGAGTCGCTGGCCGCCGCCTGCGCAATCAGGGCCCGCACCCCCTGCATGCCGCGGCTGTCTCCCACCAGCTTGTCGTCCATGAAGATGCTGGCGCGCAGGGTGCGGTTCTCCCGCCTCAGATCCTCGAGGGCCAGCGCGTTTCTGACCACCGTCATGGTGCGGTCCAGGGACAGCGGCTTCTCCAGGAAGTCGAAGGCGCCCATCTTCGTGGCCTGCACGGCCAGGGAGATGTTGGCGTGGCCCGAGATCATGATGACCTCCAGGTCCGGATGCTGCTCCTTGATGCGCTTCAGCACGTCCATGCCGCCCATGTGGGGAAGCCATACGTCCAGGAACACGAGGTCCACCTCCGAGGAGGCGAGCTCCGTCAGGCCCTGGATGCCGTCTTCCGCGGCCAGTACGGTGTACCCCTCGTCTTCCAGGACGTCCCGCAGCACCGTGCGGATGCCGGGCTCATCGTCGATGATCAGGATCGTGCTCACCTTCGGTCTCCTGCGCCGCCGGAGGCGGATTTGGCGCCGCCGGAGGCGGATTTGGCGCCGCCGGCAGATCGATGAAGAACGTGGTCCCCCGGGCGCCGTCACTCTGGACCCAGACGTTACCCCCGTGATCGAAGACAATCCGCTGAACAATAGCAAGGCCCAGCCCGGTGCCACCCTTCTTCGTCGTGAAATACGGGTCGAAGATCCGGTCGATTTCCGATTCCGGGATCCCGACGCCCGTGTCCGTCACCGCGATACGAAAGTAGCCCTTCTGAGACTTCTTCACCGCGTCCGCCCGCACGAGCAGCCGCCCGCCGTCCGGCATGGCGTGGATGGCGTTCGTGAACAGGTTCGCAAAGACGCGCTTCATCTGGTCCCGGTCCGCCGCCACGACGAGGGAGGGGGGAATCTCGGAGAAGTCGATCTGCACCATGGCCGAAAGATGGCGGTACACCGCCCCGACCTCCTCCAGCAGCGGCAGGAGCGCGAACGGCGCCACGCGCGGCATCGGAAGTCGGGCGAAGTTGCCGAACTCCCGCAGCATCTCCTCCAGGTTGTCCACCTCGGTGATGATGGAGGCCACCGCCGGCTCCAGCACCTTGTCGAAGTCGGCCGCCTTTTCCCCGTACTTTTTCAACAGGCGCTGCGCGGAGAGCTTGATGGGCGTCAGCGGGTTTCGGATCTCGTGCGCCAGCCGCTGCGCAATCTCCTGCCAGGCGGTGATGCGCTCGGCCTGCAGCAGTTTGCGGCGGGAGCCCTCCAGCTCCGCGGTCATGCCGTTGAAGGAGTCCACCAGGGCGGCCAGCTCGTCCCGTGGCCGGGTGAGGATGCGAAAGCTGAAGTCCCCTTCCGCCACCCGGCGGGTAGCGTCCTCCAGGTGCGCGATGGGGCTGATGATCCGCTCCGTCAGCAGCAGGCTCACGAGGATCGTGATGAAGAAGACCGGAAGGGAGAACAGGAAGAAGAACCCCACGATGACCAGGCGGAACAGGTCCCGGAACTGGTCAAGGGCGGTGAACACCGTCAGGCTCTGCGTGATCCGTCGGACGTTCGTGAACAGGTCCGTGGACAACAGGGCGCTCGCCACCGCCAGCAGTCGACGGCCGCCGGCGCGGACCACCTGGGAGTTGCGCAGGATCGTCACGTCGGTGCGGTCTTCCCGCAGGATCCCGGTGGCCGGCGGCGGGGCCGGAAGCCGGGCGCGCGGGTCCCCGGCAAAGGCGACCTCCCGCCCGTCTTCCTGGAACAGTTGAAGCGCCCCGATGCCCTTGTTCAGCGACTGCACGCCCGGCCAGGCCCGCTGCGGGGCGGAGGCGAAATCCGCCAGGAGGGAGGGGGCCCGCGGTCCGTCCAGGAACGCCGCCAGGCTGTTTACCCGCTCGTTGTAGTACGAGATCACGAGGTCACGGGCGCTGCGCAGCGCCTCCCCGATGGAAGAGCTGAACCACGTTCCCATGGCCGAGTTCACGAACGTGATCCCGACCAGCGCCTGGGGGCCGGCGGAGAGCACCGCCACCAGGATGAAGAACAGGAGGAGCCGCAGGCGCAGCCCGGCCCCCGGCATGCGCAGAGACCGCTGCCGCATCAGGCGGACGAACTGGAAGATCGTTACGCCCATGAGCAGGAGCGGCAGGACCACTGCCACCACCAGCGCCGCCGTGGAGGCCGCGGGGTCGGCGCCGGCCACCGTGGTGATGAACGTCCGGGAGAACGCGATGATGATCCCGATCAGGAGCAGGAACAGGATCGTGAGCACGACCAGGCCCCGCGACGTGTTTTCCGTCACGGCGGCCCGGTCGGCAATGCCGCGCGCCGTTCGCGCCGGCGCCCCGGGCTGTCCCTCGGCGCGAACGCGCGGCTCCTCGCTCACGGCACCTCCCTCCGCACCCACGGAGTGGTGAGGTTCACGGCGGCGCCGGCCAGACCCACGAGCGTCAGGGGAGGCATCAGGCGCACCGGCTCGAACTGCGCCCGTGCGGCGAGGTACCGGGGGCGATGCCCGGTCCCTTCGGCCGGGGCGTAGGCGAAGGTCTGCTCCAGGGAGAAGAAGCCGGCCAGCAGCGCCGCGTCATCCGCGTAGCTCTTCTGGCCGCCGCCCTCTTCTTCGACGACGTACACCTGCTCCAGGAAGTCCCAGAAGGCGCTGCGCGTGACGCGCTTTTCCGCCAGCACGCGGTCTCCGGCAAAGGAGAACGTCGGGCGCCGTGCCTCGTACAGGCGGGTGGTGAACGTGATCCGCGATTCCAGGCCCCGGTGCAGCGAGGTGAGGAGCTCCGCCGAGCGGTTCCACCGGAAGCCGACCGCCGCGGTGAGAAAGCCGCCGCCGCTCCGCATGGAAAGCTCTATGGCCTGGGCCGGCGCGGGCGCGGGAACGAGGGACGCCAGGAGGACGAGCGCCGCGGCTCCCG
>DASRZR010000331.1:0-2275 GCA_035686185.1 Spirochaetia bacterium
GCTCCCAAGCACGCCTGGTACGTGGAAGGAGACGGCTGGCATCGAGGATGGCTCCTGGGCACGCTGGCGGAGCCGGAAGTCTCCCGGATGGCCGGGGAGTTCGTGGACAACGTGGCCTTCGCCTTCTTCAATTCCGGCCTCACCTCGGACACGGGGCTGCTGGGCGCCATCAAGGACCTGATGGTTCGCATCATCGCGGGCGCTTCGGAGCGGATGCTGCCGGATATCCCCGCGGAGATCATCGCCGAGATTGACGGAATGGCGGAAGGCTGCCGGGCAGCGAATCCCCGCACCACGGTCCAGCGCGAGCGCTTGCTGGCGCTGAACCTCGGGGTGGACTGCCTGCTGGCGCACATCTACACGGGGACGCTGTTCGCCGAGCGCGGCGTGCACCCGCGCCTGCTTCGCACGCCGGTGGGCTGCAACGCGTTCTCCATCTCCGGCGATGCGGCGGGCGGCCGTCACTTCTTCGGCCGGGACTTCATGTTTCCCACCGCGGATGTGTTCCAGGACACCGCGGGCGTGCTCGTGGCGGTGCCGGCCGCCGGCGCGGACGGCCGGGTGCGGCCGTTCGTGAGCCAGACAGCACCGGGCCTTGTGGGCAGCATCGCGGCCATGAACGTGGACGGCGTGGGCATAGGCGTGGACATGCTGCCCAGCCGTCTCTGCGATCCGTCCCGGCCGGGCCTCAACTCGCTGCTTCTCATCCGTGACTGCATGCAGCACTGCTCCTCCGCGGAAGCGGCCGTGGAAAGGATCCGGCGGGCGCCACGCGGGGTTTCCTGGCTGTACCCGGTGGCGGACGCGGCGGGACACGCGTTCGTCGTGGAAGCGGGCCGGCGCCTTGGAGAGGACGAGCCGTTCCCCTATTTCGACCACGTGCCGGGCCATTACCGTCGGCGCCTGCCGGACCTGGCCTACATCCGGGACGCGCGCGCCCGACATCGCACGCCGGAGCCGCGGCACGGGATGATGGTCCGCAGCCACGGGTATCGGCTGCCGGACGAGTTCGTGCGGGACTGGAACCACGGCCTGTGGAAGGCGTTCGACCGAAGCTGGCTTACTATCCTGATGGACCTGGTGTCCGACGTCGCCGGCGAGGTGAAAGGCCTGTTCACGCGCCGCATTTCCTCGTTGTGGAAACAGTGGGTGGCGGAGATCGCCCGCCTGGGTCGGGAGGTCTCCATGGCGGAAGCGATGTTCGCGCCGGACGGCTTCATCAACCCCACGTGGACCGCGCGCAACTGCCCCGGGCCGTTCTATTTTGCCCCCCAGCGGGAGACGCGCACGGACGTGCTCATCGCCACGAATCACTGCGTCACGCCGGAGATGCGCCTCACGTCGATGAACGAATGGATTGCCCTGCTGGCCAGCGGCAACGAGGACGACATCCAGTGGCGCTACGACGAGCTGAACCGCGAGATCCGTGACGCGCTGGCGGACGGGCGCCCCGTGGAAGATGAGCGCGCGTGGGACCTGATCAACTTCCTCCGGCCGGACGGAAGGTTCCCCGACTACTACAACCCGGGCGGAAAGAAGGACTGGCGCCAGGTGCAGGTTCACGGAAGCGTAACACTCTGTGAGCTCACCGGCCGCACGTTCAAGAGCCTGTTCGGATACTACGGCGATGAGCCGGTGAGCATTCACCTGAACAGCTACATCTCCTCCTGATCGGCGCCCGGCCGCGACCGCGGGCAGGTTGTGTCGGAGCGGAAGCTGCGGGCCGCGGCGTCGCTATCGGGCGCGCCGCCCTCAGAATTGGCTTGACCCACTTCGCGGCCGGTGGCGACCTTTGGGCCCATGAAGGGATTGCGCGCGGCGGCCGCACTGGCCGCGGTCCTGGTCCTGGCGGGCTGCAGTGCCTCCAGCGGCCCCGATACCCCCCCCACCACGACGGTCACGGTCTACGCTGGCGGCTTCGCGACGAGCGGAAAAACGACGGTGGCCGGTTACTGGAAGGACGGCGCCTGGAACGGGCTCGCCAACCCGCACGGTGCTTCCTACGACGCGTCGGTGAACGCGGTGCTTGTCTCCGGCTCTACCGTCTACGCCGGCGGGTACGCGCTGACCAGCGGCGGCGCGGCTGACTCCGGGGACTGGCAGAATGGGTCATGGGTGAGTCTCTCCGTGGGCAACGGCGGCGTGGTCAACGCGCTCACCGCCTCCTCCACCGACTTCTACGCGGCTGGCTACGGGATCAGCGGCAAGGTCAACGTCCCGGGCTACTGGAAGGGCACGACCTGGAACCCCCTCGACAACAGCTTCGGCGTCGGCG
>DASRZR010000332.1:0-2833 GCA_035686185.1 Spirochaetia bacterium
CAGGAAGATCGCATCCGGAAGGTTGCGGTCGGCCTCCTCCTTGGCGAACCCCGAGATGAAGATCGTGCGCGGGTGCCACCCGCTGCGCTCCATCTCCCGGATCAGCGCGGGGCCGGTGACCTCCGGCATGGACACGTCCGTGATCACGAGGTCGATCCCCCCCGCCAGTTTCTCCGCCATGGACAGGGCCTCCCGGGCGCTCGATGCCTCGTGCACCTGGTAGCCGAGGCGGCGCAGCATCTCCGCGGTGATCCGCCTCACCTCGTCCTGGTCGTCCACGACGAGCACGGATTCTCTTCCCCCGCGCACCGGCTCCTGGCTCGGCGCCGGCGCCGTTTCCACCGGGGCCTCGGAGTGCGCCGGCAGGTAGATGCGGAACGTCGTTCCCCGCTCCCCGCTTTCCAGCGCTACGAACCCCCGGGACTGTTTGACGATCCCGTACACGGTGGCCAGACCCAGGCCGGTCCCTTTCCCTTCCGCCTTCGTGGTAAAGAACGGCTCGAAGGCGTGCTCGCGCACCTCCGCCGTCATGCCGGTTCCGGAGTCCTTCACCTCCAGCACCGTGTAGCGTCCGGGCGGAATGACCTCGGGCCGGGACTCCCGCGGCCCCGGCAGCTCCTCGTTGGAGGTGTGGATCTGAAGGATGCCCCCGCCGGGCATCGCGTCGGCCGCGTTCGTGGCCAGGTTCAGCACCACCTGCTCGATCTGGACCTTGTCAGACAGCACGGGCCACAGGTCGTCGGAGGCGTGGAACTCCACGCGCACGTGCTCTCCCACGAGACGGGTCACCATCTCGGCCATCCCGGCGATGACCGTGTTGAGGTCCAGGAAGACGTTGGCCATCACCTGCCGGCGGCTGAAGGAAAGGAGCTGCCGGGTCAGCGAGGCGGCGCGCTCCGCGGAGCCCAGGATCGAGGCCACGTTGCGCCGCTGCGCCGGGGTGAGCTCGGTCCCTTCCAGGGCCTGGCTGTGCCCCATGATGACCAGCAGCAGGTTGTTGAAGTCGTGCGCAATACCCCCGGCAAGCTGGCCGATGGCCTCCATCTTCTCACTCTGCCGCAGGCGTTCCTGGCTCTCCTTCAGGGCCGCCGTGCGCTCTTCCACCTTGCGTTCCAGGCCTTCCCGCACGCTGCGAAGCTCCGCCTCGATGCGCTTGCGCCGCGTGATGTCCCGGGAGACGATGAGCAGGCCCGCCCGCCGGCCGTCCGCGTCGGAGACGGCGGATGCGTTGGCGTCCACGTTGACGGGGTCTCTGCCGGGCCGGGCCACGGTCACCTCCACCGCCATCGTGCCTCCGCTGTTCAGCACCTCCAGGGCCACGGCCCGCAGGCGCTCCTGGTCGCCGGCTTCAGTGAGCTGCAGGACGGATTGGCGCGACAGCTCATCCCCGGAGCGCCCGTAGAGCTGCTCCGCCTGGCGGTTGGCCATCAGGATGCGCAGGGAAGGGTCGGTCAGGACGATGGCATCCGGGGAGGTCTCCACCAGCCGCCGGTAGCGCTCTTCACTCTCCCGCACGAGGTCGAACAGGCGCGCCCGTCCCAGGGCGATGACGGCATGGTCCGCCACCGCGGTGAGCAGGTGACGGTCCTCCTCCCGGAAGGCGGACCCGCGGCGGTCCTCCACGCTCAGGATCCCGATGGTCAGCCCATGTTCCACCAGCGGGACCACCACTTCTGACTGGACCCCCTCCACGGCGAACAGGAAGTCCGGGTCCCCGGGAGCGTTCCTGATGATCTCGCCATTTCCGCTCCGCGCCACGCGGCCCGCCGTGCCGCGGGACACGGGGATACGCGGGATCACCTCGTCATAGCCGACCTGGTGCTGGAGAACGAGGCTGTCTCCCTCCCTCAGGTAGAGGCTCACCATGTGGTAGCCCAGGGAGCTGGCCACCACCTCCACGATCGTTTTCAGCACCGCGCTGGAATCCAGCTCCCGGGC
The DNA here is from genome assembly GCA_035686185.1 of Spirochaetia bacterium. Taxonomy (GTDB): domain Bacteria; phylum Spirochaetota; class Spirochaetia; order SZUA-6; family Fen-1364; genus Fen-1364. The sequence goes on from DASRZR010000332.1 coordinate 1,939, forward strand.
CAGCGCCGTGCGGACCCGGTCCAGGAGCAGCAGCTCCCGGTTGGCGGCCGCCAGGCGCTCCGTGCGCTCGCTCACCCGTCGGTCCAGCTCGCGTTGGGATTCCGTCAGCTGGCGGTTCAGGAGCCGGTTGTCGTCCGTCTCCATTGCCTGCCGTATGAGCGCGGCCAGGAGGGCGACGGCCGCCGCGCAGCCCAGCGCGAGGTCGCCGAGGGCCACGGGGTGGAACCGGCTCCAGACGAGGATCGCGAACACCAGGGAGATGCCCGCAAGCGGCAGGAACGCGCGGCCGGCTTCGAGCCGCCTCCGCGCTGCCGCGGCCCGTTGGGCCGACAGCGGGGTGCCGGCCTCCGTGAGCCGACACAGGCCGGCAAAGAATGCCAGGCCGTAGCCCAGGACGAATCCCAGGTCCACGGGGCCTCCGCTGGTGTAGATTCCCTTGAAGTTCTGAAGAGCAAACGCCGAATCCGCGAAGACCATGGCGCAGATGCTGCCCATCAGGAACCACCGGGATGCCGCGGGCGCGACGCTGTGCCGCAGGAACGCCAGCGCCACCAGGGCGGACAGGAGCGCGACGTCCCCTACGAGGTACTGCACCGTGATCAGGTCCAGCAGCGACGAGGAGGGCCGGGTCATCTGCGTCAGCGGCGTGAGCACGAACACCCACAGCGCGAGCAGGGCGGAAAGCAGGATGAGCGCCACGTCCAGGAGCCGTCGCACACGCTCTCGCGTGCGGCCGGCGGGCGGGGACAGCACCACCACGCCGCTGAAAAACACGGGGTACGCAAGCATGTAGACGACGTCGGCGCCGGAAGGAAAGACGGTCTGTCGCCACGTGGTTTCCGTGATGGCGGAGCCCATGTCACCGACCGCCAGCAACAGGAACGCGCCGCTGACC
>DASRZR010000333.1:0-19408 GCA_035686185.1 Spirochaetia bacterium
CGGCCGTCGACGACCCAGAGCCGGTTCCTCCCGGAGCTCGTGGTCCGGGAGTCCACCGGAGCCCCCAGGGCGGTCCCTGTGGGCGCCATCAACGGAAGAAGCGGTTGAAAGGAGTATCATGAAGGGCTGCAAGGACATTGTGGAGAAGGCGCTTTCGGCCGGCAACGGCATCCTGCGCCTTGAGCCGGCGTGGGTGGCGCGGGACTTCCTGCCCGCCGGCCGACGCCTGGGACTGCGGGAGTCGGAGTACGACGTGGGGGAGCGGGGCGCGATCTGCGAACGCTGGATCGGCTCGACGACCCGCGCCGACAACCGTGTCGGACCTCCGGACGAGGGCCTGAGCTACGTGGCGATTCCCGGCCAGAGGGTGACGCTCGCGGACGCGGTGACCGAAGCCGGCGAGCAGATCCTGGGCGCCGAGTACGCCCGCACGCACAAGGGGCTCGGCCGGCTGGCGAAGATCTTCGACTACGAGGAGCGCCTCCCGTACCACATCCACCAGGGGCAGGAGGCGATGGCGAAGCTTGGCAAGCGGTCCAAGGAGGAGGCCTACTACTTCCCCGGCGGCGTGGACATGGGGAAGCACCCCGAGACCTTTTTCGGCGTTCACCCCTCCATCGTGGAAAAGAAGCAGTTCGACCTGCTCCTTCCCTACCTCGTGGACTGGAAGGACGACCTGATCCTGCGCTTTGCCCGCGCCTACCTGCAGTGCCCGGACGAGGGTTTCCACCTGCCGTCCGGCGGCCTGCACGGCCCGGGGACCGCGCTCACCATCGAGCTGCAGGAGGATTCCGACGTCTTTGCCATGCTGCAGGCCAGGAACGGACCCCACCTGATCTCGAAGGACCTGCTGTGGAAGGACGTGCATCCCGATGACCGCAAGCGCCGCGGCGAGCGCGCGGTGCTGGACCAGGTTGACTGGGAGCTGAGCGGGGACCCGTTCTTCTATGAGAACCGCCACACCTCGCCGCAGCCGGTGAGCGGCGGCGCGCAGCCCGGTGGGCAGGAATACTGGATCTACTACAACACGCGCAAGTTCAGCGGCAAGAAGCTCGTCGTCGCCCCGGGGAAGACCTACACCAGCCGGGACGCGGGGGTGTACAACATCCTCGTGTGGAAGGGGTCAGGGCGGTTTGACGGCCACGAGGTGAAGGCCGGTGACTTCCAGAAGGACGAGCTGCTCGTGTCCCACGCCCGGGCCACGGTCCCCGTCACGGTGGAGAACACCGGGCGGGAAGCGCTCGAGATCATCAAGTTCTTCGGTCCGGATGTCAATCTGGATGTTCCGATGATCCCGCATTACGGCTCCTGGCCGGCGGGGAAATAACTAATCGAGGGGGTGTTCCATGGGCAGGAAAAAGATCTCGGTCGGAACCTGGGCCTACATCTGGGGCGGCTACTCGGACAAGCCGATCCCGTTCCCGACGGTGGTGAAGAAGCTGAAGGAGCTGAAGTTCGACGGCATCGAGTTCGGCGCCTTTGCCCCTCACCTGGAGCCGAACACGAAGGAGAAGCGCGCGGAGATCAAGAAGATGCTGGACGACGCCGGCCTGGGCATCTCCGGCGTGGCCGCGCCGTTCCCCTCCCCGATCACGACGAGCGCGAAGGACTACGCGGACGTCGTGAAGGGACACCTGGAGATGTGCGTCCAGATGGGAATCCCCAAGCTGCGCACGGAAACCGTGGATCCCCCCACCGGTATCCCGGGCGGGCTGGACTACGAGACCGCCTTTTCCCGCACGGCGGACCGCTGGCGCGAGTCGGCGGACCTGTGCGCAAAGAGCGGCATCAAGTTCGTCTGGGAGTTCGAGCCGGGCTTCCTGTTCAACAAGCCCAGCGAAGTGGTGCGCATGACGTACAAGGTGGATCACCCCAACTTCAAGGTCATGTTCGACTCCTGCCACGCGTACATGTGCGGCGTGGTGGCCGCCCGCCAGATGGGGCCGAAGGAGACGCTGCCGGGCGGCGTGGTGCAGTTTGCCCACATGCTCACCGGCAAGATCGGGGCGGTGCACTTCATCGACTCCGACGGCACGCTCCATGACAACCACACGAGCACCCACGCGCCGTTCGGCAAGGGGAAGCTCGACTTCGACGCGATCACGCGCGCCATCCTGGACGCCGGCTACGATGACGAGTGGTGGCCCATCGACCTGTGCTTCTGGTCGAACGCGCTGGAAGAGACCGCGCCGACCAAGGCGTTCATGGACAAGCTCGTCGCGAAGTACGGCACGAAATAGAGGGAAAGGCCCGGCGGCCCCCCCGCCGCCGGGCGCCCCCGCAAGGAGACGATCATGGCGGAGAAGATGAAAGCCCAGGTATTCTACGAGAGCGAGAAGATGCGGATGGAGGACCTCCCGGTCCCCCGGATCTCCGACATCGAGGTTCTCGTGAAGGTGAAGAACTGCGGAGTCTGCGGTTCCGATATTTCCTACTACTACGGCCTCTCGCCCGTCGGCACCGCCAACGGCAAGGGACCGATCGTGCTCGGGCACGAGTTCACGGGAGAGGTGGTCGAAGTGGGCGCGGTGGCGAAGTCCATGAAGCTGTTCGCCCCCGGGGACCGCGTCGTGGTCAACCCGGTGCAGCACTGCAACGCCTGCTACGCCTGCGCCTCCGGGCACACGAACCTGTGCTCCAACCTCTTCGTTCCCGGCGTCTCCGCCAACGGCGGCTTCGCCGAGTACTGCGCCTCCCGCTACACGGGGCTGTTCAAGCTGCCGGACAGCGTGAGCTACGCGGCGGGGGCGTTCATCGAGCCGTTCGCCTGCGCCGTGTACGGGATCAAGAAGCTTGCCATCGAACCGGGGCAGTTCGTTGCGGTCTTCGGTCCCGGGGCCATCGGCCTCATGATGATCCAGATGGCGAAGTCCATCGGCGCGGGCAAGGTGGCGTTCATCGGCACGCGCGACTACCGCCTGGAAGAGGGCAAGAAGTGGGGCGCTGACTACCTGTTCAACACGAAGGACTCCAAGTCGCCCTACTACGTGAAGGACCTCAAGAAGGCCATCGCGGAGGTGACGCACGGCCTGCTTGCCGAGCGCGCCATCGTTCCCACGAGCTCGAACGAGGCCTTCGAGCAGGCGCTGGACGTGACGGGCAACGCCGCCATCCTCGTGCACTTCGGGCTGCCGAACACGGGGGACGTGATCAAGGTGCCGGCGCTCAGCACGCACACGATGGACAAGGAGATCCGCTTCTCGTGGCTCGCCCCCATGGTGTGGCCCACCGCCATCGCGGCCATCGCGGAAGGGCTCGTGAAGGTGGAGTCCCTGGTGACGAGCACCGTGCCCCTGGAGAAGGCGGAGCCGGCCATCCGGGCGCTGAAGGAACGGGAGAACAACCCCGTGAAAGTGCAGGTCACCCCATGATCCGCTACGGCATCAACACGTTCCTCTGGGCGTCCCCGTTCCGAACGGAGCACCTGCCGCTGTTCGACCGCGCGAAGTCGCTGGGGTTCGACGTGGTGGAGATCCCCATCGAAAGTGAAGGGGACCTCGACTACCACAAGGCGGCCGACGCGTACGCCCGCACCGGCCTTTCCTCCGCCATCTGCGGCGTCATGGGCGCCCGGCGCGACCCGAGCCACGAGGATCCCGAGATCCAGAAGGGCGGCGTGGCGTACCTCAAGCACCTCATCGACGCCGCGGTCATCATGAAGGCGTCCACGATCGCCGGTCCCCACTACGCGGCCGTGGGCCGCACGTGGCAGGCCACGCCGGACCAGCGCAAGCGCGACCTGGAGCGCTGCGCGAAGAACCTGAAGGAAGTGGCGAAGTACGCGGAGGACAAGGGCGTCACGCTGGCGCTGGAGCCCCTGAACCGGTTCGAGACGAGCTTCATCAACCTCACGGAGCAGGCCATCGAGCTGATGCACATGGTGGGAAGCCCCCGCGTGAGGCTGATGATGGACACGTTCCACGCGAACATCGAGGAGAAGAACCTGGGGAAGGCAATCGAGGCGGCGGGGCGTGACCTCGTTCACGTGCACGCCAACGAGAACGACCGCGGCACCCCCGGCACGGGGCACGTGGCCTGGGCCGAGATCGGGGCGGCGCTGAAGAAGGTGAAGTTCGACGGCGCCATGGTCATCGAGAGCTTCTCCACGGAGGTGAAGGAGATCGCGCGGGCGGCCGCCGTGTGGAGGCCGCTGGCACCGACGCCGGACGGCCTGGCGAAGGACGGCCTGGCGTTTCTGAAGAAGCTGACGGCGTAGAGGAGGGAGACATTCATGGCTCGACCAGTCACGTTGTTCACCGGCCAGTGGGCCGACCTTCCGCTGGAGACACTGGCGAAGAAGGTGAGCGCCTGGGGCTTCGACGGCCTGGAGCTTGCCTGCTGGGGAGACCACTTCGACGCCAGCGCGGCGCTGGAGAAGGACTCGTACGTAAGGGAGAAGCGCGCGCTGCTGGAGCGCCACAAGCTCGCCTGCTACGCCATCAGCACGCACCTCATCGGCCAGTGCGTGGCCGATGACCCCATCGATGACCGGCACAAGGCCGTGCTCTCCCCGCAGCTGTGGGGAGACGGCAAACCGGAGGGCGTACGCCAGCGTTGCGCGGAGGAGTTGAAGAAGACCGCCCGCGCCGCGAAGCTGCTGGGCGTGGACGTGGTCAACGGCTTCACCGGAAGCCCCGTGTGGGCCAAGCTGTACTTCTTTCCGCCCACGACGCAGGCCATCATCGACGCCGGCTACAGGGACTTCGCCGCGCGCTGGATCCCGATCCTGGACGAGTTCAAGAAGCAGGGAGTGAAGTTCGCGCTGGAGGTGCACCCCACGGAGATCGCCTACGACCTCGTGACGGCCCACCGCACGCTGGAGGCGCTGAAGGACCACCCGTCCTTCGGGTTCAACTTCGATCCCAGCCACTTCATCCACCAGTTCATCAACCCGGTGGCGTTCATCGACGAGTTCCCGTCCCGCATCTTCCACTGCCACGTGAAGGACTCCCGGCTGCAGCTCAACGGCCGCAACTCCATCCTGGGCAGCCACCTGGACTTCGGGGATGCCCGGCGCGGGTGGGACTTCGTCTCTCCGGGGCACGGGGACGTGAAGTGGGACCCGATCATCCGGGCGCTGAACCGCATCGGCTACACGGGACCGCTGTCCATCGAGTGGGAGGACAGCGGGATGGACCGGGACTGGGGCGCGCCGGAGGCGCTTGCCATGGTCCGGCACCAGGACTTCACCGCCTCGTCGGTGGCATTCGACGCGGCGTTCGCCGCGAAGAAGTAGGGGGGCGTCATGGCGGAAAGCACGCAGAGTTTCACGTCCATGGCGGGGGCGAAGCCCGTGGCGGACGCGCCCGAGGTCGGCATCGGGATGCTCGGCTACGCCTTCATGGGGAAGGCGCACTCCAACGCGTTCCGCAAGCTCCCGTACATGATGTATCCGCCGGTGGCCATCCCGAAGCTCATCGCGCTGTGCGGCCGCGATACCGCGGCGGTATCCGCCGCGGCCCGCCGCTTCGGCTACGAGGGCTACTACACGGACTGGCGCAAGATGCTGGAGGACAAGCGGGTCCAGCTCTTCGACAACGGCGGCCCCAACGACACGCACGCGGAGCCCTGCATCGAGGCGGCGAAGGCCGGCAAGCACGTGTTCTGCGAGAAGCCGCTGGGCCGTACCGCGGCGGAGGCAAAGTCCATCCTGGACGCGGCCGTGAAGGCGGGGGTCAAGCACCAGACCGCGTTCAACTACCGCTTCGTGCCGGCCATCCGGCAGGCCTACGAGCTGGTCCGAAACGGCACCCTTGGCCGGCTGTACCATTTCCGGGCCTTCTACCTGCAGGAATGGGTCATGCCGCACTACCACACGCCGATGATCTGGCGCACGGACAAGAAGCGCGCCGGAAGCGGCGCGCTCGGTGACCTCGGCTCCCACATCCTGGACCTGGCGCGGTTCCTGATGGGCGAGGTGAAGAGCGTCGGGGCGCTGACGCGCACGTTCATCTCCGAGCGGCCCCAGGCGGACGGGCGGATGGCGAAGGTGGACGTGGACGACGCGTTCGTGGCCACGCTGGAGTTCGCCAACGGCGGGATCGGCACGCTGGAGGCCTCCCGGTTCGCCGCGGGCCACAAGAACCACGGGTTCTTCGAGATCAACGGGGAGAAGGGGAGCATCCGCTTCAACCTCGAGCGGCTGAACGAGCTGGAGGTCTTCTGGGTGGGCGAAGAGCCCAAGGAGACGCAGGGGTTCCACGAGATCAACGTGACGGAAGGCTACCACCCGTTCATCTCCAACTGGTGGCCGCATGGCCACATCATCGGGTGGGAGCACACGTTCGTGCACCAGTTCCATCACTTCCTGGACTGCATCGTGAACAAGAAGGAGGTCGCGCCCTACGCCGCGACCTTCGAGGACGGCTACCGCAACGCGGTGATCTGTGACGCGATCCTGGAATCGGCGGTATCCCGGCGGCAGGTCGACGTGAAGTTCTGACGAAGGAGGAGGGCAGGGCCGGGGGAGCACCCGGCCCGCCATCGTGAATGAGCGATCTCTCGTTCCTCAAACGGTGGATCCACACGCGGGCCCCGGCCGCCGCCGACGGGCGGCAGGAGATGGTTCGCGAGTTCGAGCAGTTCTTCACCTACATCTTCAACACCTCGCCGGACGGCATCACCATCCTGGACCTGGACTTCACCATCCTCGGCGTCAACACCACCATGGAGCGGTGGTACCCCTCCGCGCCGCTCACCGGGCGCAAGTGCTTCGAGATGTTCCACGGCCGCGGCGTCCCGTGCGAGAACTGCCCCACCATCGCCTGCCGGGCCACCGGGCGGCCGCAGACGGGCCTCGTGCCCTACGAGGCCGGCTCCCAGGTCCGCGGCACGCAGGAGCTGTCCGTGTTCCCGCTCTACGATGACAACGGGAAGCTGTTCTGCCTCATCGAGTACGTGCGGGAGATCACGGCCCTCAGCGAGGAAGAACGCACCATTGAAACGCTGAAGAAGAGGATCCAGATCCAGGACACGGCGCTGCACGAGCAGGAGATCGCGTTGGAGGTGCTGCTGCGCCGCAGTGACCGCGCGGAGCGCCGGGTCGTGGCAGACGTGCTGGCGAACATCACCGCGTCCGTTTCCCCGGTCATCTCGCGCCTGAAGGAGCGCCTGGCCGGCACGGAGCACTTCTCCGACGTGGAGCTCCTGGAATCCCGGGTGAACCGCATCACCTCCCCGCTCATCAACCGACTCACGTCCCAGAACCGGCAGTTCACACCGCGGGAACGGGAGATTGCCTCTCTCGTTGCGGAGGGCCGCACGAGCAAGGAGATCGCCGACCGGCTGTACCTCACGATCAAGGCCGTGGACTTCCACCGGATGAACCTCCGCCGAAAGCTTCGTATTGAAGGCTCTGCCAAGAGCCTCCAGGCCCGGTTGCTGGAGCTGGAACAGACCCAGCCCTGAGGCTCTTCGCAACCCTAGGCTTGAGCTAGGGTATTGCTTGTTCTTTTCTGGTGTTCGCAGCAGAAGCGAGACAGGGGATACTCCAAGCGGCGAACGACGCCGGGAAAGGAATCACCTACATGCCTGCAAACGACCCTGTCCTCCAGCCGATCAAGATCGGTCCCCACACTGCCCCCAACCGTTTCGCGAACAACGCAATGGAGTGCTGCGACTCAGACGCCGAGGGAAACCCCACCGAGCGCACCTACCGGCGCTACCGCAACCTCTTCGAGGGCGGCGCCGGGCTCATCGACCTGGAAGCGATCACCGTTCAGTACGAGTCCCGCGGGCGGGAGTTCCAGCTCTCCGTGATGCCGCGCAACGCGAAGGCGCTCACGAAATTCGTGGCGGAGATGCGAAAGGTGAACCCGAAGCCGGTCTTCGTCTGGCAGCTCACCCACTCCGGCGAGCTGAGCCACCCGGGGTTCTCCCGGCGCGTATGCGTGAAGCCGCTGCCCGGGTTCGGCGGGGACGTGATCGACGAGGAATACATCGACAAGGCCATTGACGAGTTCGTGGAGGCGGCAAAGATCGCGCATGACTGCGGCGCGGACGGCATCGACTTCAAGAACTGCCACGGGTACCTGGACTCGCAGATCCTGCGGCCGTACAACGACCGCAAGTGGAAGTACGGCGGCCCGTGGGCCAACCGCACGCGGTTCACCTACACGATCTATGAGCGAATCGCCAAGGAGATCAACGACCCGAAGTTCATCGTCGGGTCAAAGGTATCGATCTACGAAGGGTTCCCCGGCGGGCAGGGCACCGCGGGCCCGGATTCCCCGATCATGGACCTCACCGAGTCCCTGGATCTCGTGAAGGGGATGGAAGCGCGCGGGGCGAAGTTCATCCTCGTATCCGCCGGCAGCCCGTCCATCACGCTGGCCAAGTCACAGCCGGACAAGAAGGTCCCGGACGACGTGTACCTGCACTTCTACTTCCAGAAGAAGGTGCGGGACGTGCTGAAGCCGGAGACCGTGGTGATCGGTTCCGCCTACTCGATCTTCAACAACGGCAGGAACGACCTGCAGGCGCGCAACAAGGAAGAGAACACGCTGTGGTACTGGGCCAACAGGAACATCCGGGAGCACGTCACGGACATGGTGGCCATCGGCCGCCAGTCCCTGGCGGACGGCCAGATGGCGCGCAAGTTCGTGGAGGGCCGTGAGAAGGAAATCCGCTGGTGCAACGCCTGCGATGACTGCATCGAGCTGCTCATTCGCCAGAAGCCGGTGGGGTGCGTGACCCACGACAAAGAATACAACAAGGCGCTGCGGGAGATCCGCAAGGCGGAAGGCGACCTGGCGGCCAAGCGGACCTGACGGACCGGCCCTACGGGGCCGGAAGCTGGCTCACGATCCAGTGCGCCGGATGGGCCTTCTTCAGTTCAACGAGGTACGCCTTCTTCTTGAGGGGGTCCGTTTCCAGCTCCCAGCGGTACACCTGCGCCGGCACAAAGCCGGGATCCAGCGCCAGCAGGCCGTCCAGGTATCTGTGGGCGACCTGCTGGTCATTCGCCATGAGGGCTGATTCCACGTATTGCAGGTACAGCAGGGCGTGATCCGCGTGGAAGCGCGTGGAGTAGCTACCCGCCATGTAGCCCGCGGCGGATGCCGTGCCGGCCCGGTAGCGGGTACCCCATCGGTAGCAGCAGTACAGGGCGTAGAGAATGTCGCGGTTGTCCGCCTTCGCGGAGATCACCTGCTGAAGGAGCGCCTCCGTGTACGCCGGCAGCCGTCCGGAGGACACCGGGTTCGCGTCACCCTGGAACATCTGGTAGTACCCGTCCAGGTACTGCTTGACGTTGTTTGTGGGCGTCTTCTGCGCGTCCGTCGTGTTCGCGGCTACCACCCACCAGGGGATCTCCAGGCCGTCTGTCTCTGTGTCCAGGACGCCGTCCCCGGTGAGATCGAACAAGGTCTGCTCTTTCCCGTTCACGGACTGGACTACCCCCACGGCGTACGTGTCCAGGATCACGAGGACCTTCATGTCGGCGGGGGTGGTGCGGGGAGCGTACGCGTACAGGTCGATCGTCCCTTCGGGGATGGCGATCACCTTCTTCCCATCGATCTTGTACGCGGGTGGATGCTCCTTCACGTACGCGCGCAGGTCCTCGCCGATGGCCAGGTTCTGCTGGCACCAGGCACCGGTGCAGAGGACGGTCATGAACAACAATGCAAGCGGCCTCACGCGAGGCTCCTTTCCTTACGGTAAACAGGAATCGCCCTCGATGCTGATCGCGCGGCGGCCCCCCTGTCAAGCGGATCGCGCCGCAGGCGGTGCGGCCGCCCGGCGCGGTGCCTTACACGGCTTTTACATCCCTTTTGCGCGGCCCTGACACGGCGCCCCTGCTGAAGGCTCATACTTGCCCTGGTTGAGGGAGGATCGTATGAGAAACCGACTGGCGGTGTGCCTCGCCTGTGCTGTCCTGCTCCTGCCGCGGATCGCGGCGGCGGACGGGTTCATCATCATCGACAACCCGCCGACAGTCGTGCCGGGCCACTACGCCTTTGCGCCCCTGCAGGTGTCCTACCACCACGTCACGGTGTCCGTGAACGACCTGGTGGCCGTTACCACCGTGGACGAGGAGTTCTACAATCCCAACAGCGAGCGGCTGGAGGGAACCTACCTGTTCCCCCTTCCCGACGGCGCGACAGTGGACACGTTCTCCATGGAGGTGGGCGCAAAGATGGCCTCCGCCGAGCTTCTACCGGCGGACAAGGCCCGCGCCATCTACGAGGATATTGTGCGGCGGATGAAAGACCCGGCGCTCCTGGAGTACGCGGGCCGGGGAGCGTTTCGGCTTCGCGTGTACCCCATCGAGCCACGGTCCGGCAAGCGGATACGGCTCTCCTACACGCAGCTCCTGGCAGGCAACGCCGGCATTGTCGAATACCGCTACCCGCTGGCCACCGAGAAGTTCAGCTCCGCGCCCGTGAAGGATGTGTCCGTGACCGTGACGCTGGATGGCGCGCAGCCGCTGAAGAGCGTGTACTGCCCGACTCATCCCGCGGAGATCCACCGTGACGGCGATCACCGTGCCGTGGTCGGCTGGGAGGACCGCGACGCCTGGCCGGACTCCGACTTTTCCGTGATCTGGAGCCGCACCCCGGACCCGCTGGGGATCGAGCTGGTGCCGGTTCCTCCGGCTGACGGGGAGGACGGCTATTTCCTGTTGCTGGCCAGCCCGGGCCTCGGCCCGGAGACCCGTGTCGAATCAAAGGACATCACGTTCGTGCTCGACACATCAGGTTCCATGGCGGGACCGAAGCTCGAGCAGGCAAAGAAGGCTCTGCTGTTCTGCCTGGCGAACCTCGATGGCAAGGACAGGTTCGAGATCATCCGCTTCTCCACCGAGACCGAGCCCCTGTTCGGGGCACTCGTTCCCGCGGATGATTCCCACCTGGGCCGCGCGCGGGCCTTTGTCCAGGACCTGAGGCCGATTGGCGGGACCGCCATCCAGGACGCGCTCGGGCAGGCGATGCGGCTGCGACCGGCCGCCGCCGATACCGGCCGGCCGTACTTCGTGATGTTCCTCACGGATGGCATCCCGACCATCGGGGAGACGGGCGAGGACCCGCTGGTGGACTCCGTGAAAGCCGCGGGCCGGGCCACCCGCCTGTTCACGTTCGGGATCGGCACGGACGTGAACACGCACCTGCTGGACCGGCTGGCCTCCGCTACCCGGGGAGCCAGCCAGTACGTGCTCCCCCGGGAAGACATCGAGGTGAAGGTGAGCTCGTTCTACTCGAAGATCAGGAGCCCCGTGCTGTCCAACGTCTCGGTGGCCTTCACCAATCCGTCCCTCCGCGTGTACGGCCTCCTGCCGTCCGAGATGCCGGACCTGTTCCGGGGAGACATGATAGTGGCCCTTGGCCGCTACTCCGGCAGCGGACCGGGTGCCGTGACGATCTCGGGCACGGTGAACGGCACGCCGCGGCGGTTCGCCGCGGATGTCGTGTTCCCCGCCGCGCAGACGGGTGAAGCGGCCTCCGCCGTCTGCGCGTTTGTTCCCCGGCTGTGGGCCACGCGACGGGTAGGGCGGCTCCTGGACGAGATAAGGCTGCGCGGGGAATCCGCCGAGCTGCGGGACGAGGTGATCCGCCTGGCCCGGCAGTTCGGCATCATCACTCCGTACACGGCCTACCTCGTCCTGGAAGACGAGGCGCGGCGCGGCGTGGCGGAGAACCTGCGATCGTTCCAGGAGATGGAAGTGGACCGGGACGCCGTCTCCGGCGTCCGCCAGCGCATGGATTCGGTCCGCAACGAGGCCGCCAGTGAATCCGCCCGCGCCGGCGCGCAGGCCGTGGAGAACTCCCTCGCCCTGCAGGGCCTGATGAACGCCACGACGCTTGCCCCGGCGGCTCCGGCGGCAGGCATGGACAAGCGGACCGCGGACGCGGCGGGGCAGGGCTACCGGGCCTCCCAGGCCCGCAACTACGCGCAGCAGGTGAAGATGGTGGCCGGCCGCGCGTTCTATCTCAACGGCTCCATCTGGACGGACTCCACGGCCCAGCTCCAGACCGGCCTGCGGCAGCATCAGGTGCGGGTGGGCAGCTCCGAGTACTTCACCCTTGCGCGCCGCTCATCCCAGGTTGCCCAGTGGCTCGCCCTGGGAACGAACGTGGACCTGGTGCTGGACGGTGAGCTGCTCAGCGTGAGGGAGTGACGGGGGCGGCCTTGGGCCACTCTCCGGAGGAGACCATCGAAATGAACAGGTCTCGCCGGATCATGTCGAAGAACAGGGAAGAGCCGCCCGCGAGCCGCACCTGCACCACCGGCGTGGAGAAGAACTTCCCCACGCCGGAGATTGCCCGGATCTCTTCCGCGGGCAGGCCGCCCGCGATGCAGCGCGTGGCGGCCGACCGCGCGACCAGCTGCGCGGCCTGCACCTCGGAGCGGAGGAAGGAGATCTCCGTCTTCTCGAACTTCCGGCGTCCGCCGATGATCTTGGCGAGCCAGTTGTCGCGCTCGAAGTCCTCGAACCAGGCCGCCTCGCCTACCGTGTACAGCAGGCCGGGCAGGTCCAGCGGCTCGTCGTCGGACCTGCCCAGCAGCGTGGCGAACGTCAGGAACCCGATCTCCCCGCCCCGGCGCTCCGCCGTGCGCTTCCAGAAGTCCTCGGGATTCTCTTCCTTGCCTCTACCGAACCACTGCATCGAGGGCCTCCTGGGAAGCGAATGGCTCCGGGCGCGGCGCGGGAAATCGCAGCGTGACGTACCGCTCCGAGCTGGATGCCTCGTGCACCGCGTGCATCATCTCCAGCGCGTGAAGGGCGAGCGCCCCGGAGGCGCGGGCGGGCCGGCCGTGCTCAATGGAGTCCACCATCTCGGCCAGTCCCACGCCGCGGGAGTTCTCCGACAGCTCGGATGGCACCACGACGTCGTGCCACTCGGTGTCCGTGGACGCGCGGACCCGGACCGGTCCGCCAAAGGTATTGGGGTCCGGCACGCTCAGCGAGCCGTCTGTCCCGTAGATCTCGATCCGGGGAAGCTGGGCATGCCACACGTCGAATGACATCACGAACGTGACCACCGCGCCGACGGCAAAATCGATGGTGCCCGCGGCGTGCGTGGGGACCTCCACCTCGATGACCTCACCCGCCTTCGGGCCGGAGCCGACCACCCGCCGGGGGAACGTCCGCTTCACCGATCCCGATACGCGCTGGGCCGGTCCCAGCAGGGCAAGCAGGGCGGTGAAGTAGTACGGGGCCATGTCGAACACCGGGCCCCCGCCGTGCGCGTAGTAGAACGCGGGATCCGGATGCCAGGTCTCCGGGCCGTGGCTGGTCATGAACGCGGCGGCGGCCACCGGCATCCCGATGGCCCCCTCGTTGACGAGCGAGATGCAGGTCTGCAGGCCGGCGCCCAGGAACGTGTCCGGCGCCGCGCCCACCTGGACGCCCTTCTTTCGCGCCGAGGTAAGGATCTTCTCTCCGTCCCGCAGCGAGATGGCAAGCGGCTTCTCCGTGTACACGTGCTTGCCCGCCGCGATGGCCGCCAGGGATACCTCCGCGTGCGCCTGGGGCACCGTGAGGTTGAGCACGAGCTCGACCTCGGGATCGGAAAGCAGGTCCTCCACGCTGCCGGCCAGAGGGATCCCGTGCTCCGACGCCCGGGCGCTGGCGCGCTCGGGGACGAGGTCCGCCAGGCGCGTGACCCGCACGTGGGGGAAGCGCCGGGTCAGGTTCTGGAGGTAGATGCCGCTGATCGTGCCGCAGCCGACGACGCCGACGTTCATTCCCGCTCAGTGGCCGCCGGCGGCGGCGCCTTTCTGTCCATAGTAGGCGTCCTTGCCGTGCTTGCGCTGGTAGTGCTTGTCCAGCAGGGACTGCTTCACCCCCCGGAGGCGCGGATTGATGGACAGCGCCACCGACGCCATCTCCGCGGCGAACTCCAGCATCCAGGCGTGGTAGCCCGCTTCCGCCGCGGTGCGGCCCCACGTGAACGGCCCGTGGGACGCCACGAGCACGGCCGGCATTCCCCGGTAGTCCCGGTGGCGGAACGCGTCCAGGATCTGCACGGCGGTCTCTTCCTCGTAGTCCTTGCGGATCTGCTCGTCGGTGATCACCGCGGTGCACGGCACCTCGCCGTGGAAGTAGTCCGCGTGCGTCGTGCCGAAGCAGGGCAGCGGCTTCCTCGCCTCCGCCCAGGCCGTGGCGAACCGCGAGTGCGTGTGCACCACGCCGCCGATGTCCGCGAACTCCTTGTACAACCTCACGTGGGTCTTCGTGTCCGAGGACGGGTTCAGCTCTCCCTCCACTCTCTTCCCGCTGAGGTCCAGCACGACCATGTTCGCCGGCGAGAGCTCGCCGTAGTCCACGCCGCTGGGCTTGATGGCGATGAGCCCCAGCTCCCGGTCGATGCCCGACACGTTGCCGAACGTGGACACCACCAGCCCGCGGTCCACGAGGTCCATGTTCGCGCGGTACACGTCCTCCCGAAGCTTCAGGAGGCGCTTGCGATCCACGCCGATGCTCTTCTTTGCCACGGCTACATCGCCCTCACGATCGGCTCCAGGCTCTTTGCCAGCTCGGTGTAGCGCGCGTACAGCGCCTGGTAGCGCGCCGACTTTGCGCGGTCAGGTTTGAACACCTTGTCGAAGCCGCTGCCCATGCGCTTCTGCGCGTCCGGCACGGAACCATAGACGCCGCCGGCCACCGCGGCCAGCATGCCGGCCCCCAGCGCGCAGGCCTGGTCAGAGGTGACAACCCGGATGGGCATGCCGAGGATGTCCGCCGTGACCTGCATGACGAACGGGCTCTTGCGGGCGATCCCTCCGAGGGCGATGATGCCGCTCACCGCCACGCCTTCCTTGCGGAACTGCTCCACGATGGCGCGAGAGCCGAACGCGGTGGCCTCCACGAGCGCGCGGAACACCTTCGGCGCGGTGGTGCCCAGCGTCAGGCCCACGAGAGCTCCCTTCAGCGTCTGGTCGGCGAACGGCGTGCGCCGTCCGTTCAGCCAGTCCAGCGCGGAGACCGTGGTGTCCGCCGGGTCGATCCGTTCGGCCGCCGCGGAAAGGCGCTCCAGCATCTGGTCCTCGATCTGCTGAACCACCTTTGACGTGGCGGATTTCGCCGCTCCCCGCGCGCCGGCCACGGCATCCTGGAGCGGCCACGACAGCACGTCCTTGAACCACGCGTACACGTCTCCGAACGCGGATTGGCCGGCTTCCAGGCCCACCATCCCCGGGATGACGGAGCCGTCCACCTGGCCGCAGATGCCGGCCACGCACTTGGAGCCCACCGCGCGGCGCGGCGCCACCAGCACGTCGCACGTCGAGGTCCCCATGATCTTCACCATGGAGCGGTCCGTGATGCCGCCGCCCACCGCTCCCATGTGCGCGTCGAAGGCTCCCACGGCCACGGCGATGCCCGGCTTCAGCCCGAGGCGTTTCGCCCATTCCTCGGTGAGCCCTCCGGCGGAAACGTCGGAGGTTTGCGTGTCCCGGTACAGGCGGGCCCGCAGGCCGCGCAGGAGCGGGTCCACCTTCACGAGGAACTCCTCCGGCGGAAGGCCGTCCCAGTCCGGGTGCCACATGGCCTTGTGCCCGGCCGCGCACCGGCTGCGCTTCATGGTGAGTGGCTCCGTGGTGCCGGTGAGGAGCGCGGGCATCCAGTCGCAGTGCTCTACCCACGAGAACGCCGCGGCACGAACGCGGGAATCCGCGCGCAGCACGTGCAGGATCTTGGACCAGAACCACTCGGAGGAGTACACGCCGCCCTCATACTTCGTGAAGTCGGTGCCCCCCCAGCCCCGGGCCCGCGTGTTGATCAGCTCCGCTTCCTTCACGCCGGTGTGGTCTTTCCACAGGACAAACATCGCGTTCGGGTTTTCCTCGAATCCCTTTGTCAGGGCCAGGGGGGTGCCGTTCTTGTCCACGGCGCACGGCGTGGAGCCCGTGGTGTCGATGCCGATGGCCGCCACCCGCTGCCCGGCCCTGGCGCCCAGCTTCTTCAGCGCCCCCTTCACGCACGCCTCCATCCCCTCGATGTAGTCCCGGGGATGCTGCCGGAACTGGTTCCTGCCCGGATCACAGTACTTTCCCGCCGCCCAGCGCGTGTACCACGCGACATCGGTGCCCAGTTCTTTGCCGGATCCGGCGTCGATCACCACCGCGCGCACGGAATCCGTGCCGTAGTCGATGCCGACAATCAACGTGTCGTTGGCCATCAGTTCCTCCCGTGGTTCCCCGTTGGGGCCTGGTCGTGGTTGTAGGTTTCCCAGCCAAGGTACCGCTCGAACGCTTCCTGGACCACCCCCGAAACGCGGGACGGGTTGATGGCCACGTGGTGCTCGAACCCCTGCCGGCAGATGTGCTGAAGCAGGTCCTGCAGGTGCGGTACCCGGGCGACGCCGAATCCGCCGAAGGTGGTGAGCGGGTCACGAGTCATCTCACCCTGCCCCACGTAGGCGCGCACCCGGCCGCCCGCGTCGTCCGTGGACACGCGGCAGTAGGTGAACTCCGTCGGGCGGATCCGTCCGGTGATCGTGCCGTAGGTCTTGTCCCGGCCCACCGAGCCGGCCAGGATCTCACCGTACTGCATGACGCCCTTCTTCCCGAAAAGGTCCTGGGGATAGTTGCTGCAATGGAAGAAGACGCACTTTTCGGGGTCGTCCGCGTAGTTGTTGTTCCAGTCCACCAGCGCGGAAGGCTTGCCGGACGCCAGCAGAAGCGCCTGCATCCCCACGACACCCGTAATGTCGGTCTCGCAGGCGCTGGGGCACAGCGAGTTGCTGAGCATGCTCATCACGGTGCAGGGCACGATGCCGAAGTTCTCTTCCATGGAAGACCAGCACTGCAGGGCCGTGCCGCTGAGCTCATGCTCGGCCACGTACTGGTCCAGGACCACACCGAACTTCGCCATTCGCACGAGGGACTCCCTCGGGATGCGGGTGGTGCGCACGTAGCCCTTGATGGCATCCAGCTTGGTCACGACCGCCGAGTCCTTGTCCGTGAGGTTCCACGCCCGGCCGAACAGCTCCGACAAGTCCACGGTCTCCACCGTGATACCGGTCCCTTCCAGCAGCTTCTCGCTGTAGCGCACGGTGGCGAACGCGGCCGGCCGGGCGCCGATCTGGCCGAAACGGGCGCGTCGGAGGCCGCGCACAATCCGGCACACACCTCCGAAGGCTGCCAGCTCGGCGCGAAACTCCTCGGATTCCGGGTCCACGGTGTGCGAGCGCGTCAGCGTGTAGGGGATGCGGTACTGGGAAAGGATGTTGCACGCGGACATCTTTCCACAGAAGCTGTCCCGCCGGTGCTCGATCTGCATCCGTCCCGGCTCGTCCGGAAACGCGTGCACCAGCACCGGCACGCCCAGGCCGGCGAGCCGCAGCGTGTCCGCGATGGCCCGCTCGTCGCCGAAGTTGGGGAGCGTGACGATGATGCCGTCTATCTTCTCCCGGTGGGACGTGAACAGCTCCGCACACTTGCGCGCGTCGGCCAGCGTCTCCACGGAGCCGCAGGCAGTGTCCTTTCCCGTGAGGCAGACCGCGTCGAAGCCTTCTTCCTTCAGCACGGCCAGAACGGTACGGCGTCCCTGGTCGCACAGCTCAGCGGGAAAGAAGCCCCTGTTGCCCACGAGCAGGCCGAATGTCGTCATGAGATTTCTCCTTGGTGACCGGTGCCGCTTACGATAGGACCGCTCCCCCGAAAAGTCAACGTCCTGGGCCCTGTTCATCGGCGCGGCGGCGCGGGTATTGTGGAGGCGCTCCGCGAGGAGGGCACGGCCAGATGAACCGACCGTTGGCTATTGGCATCGCGTTCGCAGTCCTTTCCGTCCCAGTTCTTTTCGCGGCCGGCGCGCAGGAGAAGACTGCGGCCGGCATCATTCTGCCGTCAAAGGATGAGCCCCGATGGATACAGGACGGGACACGGCTCCTGGAGGCCTTGAAGAAGAACGGGATCAGCTCGGAGATCCTGTTCAGCCAGGGCGACCCGGCCCGGGAAAAGGCCGCCGTCACGGCGCTGATCTCCGCGGGCGCGAAGGTCATCATCATCTGCCCCTCGGACTCCTCGGCGGCCGCCGAGGCCGCGGACAAGGCGCATGCCGCCGGCGTGAAGGTCATCTCCTTCGATCGGCTCATCCGCGACTCCGCCTCCGTGGACTACTACGTGACGTTCGACAGCGTCGCCGTCGGCGCCGCGGAGGGCCGGTACCTGGTGAGCAAGGCGACGGCCAAGGGTACCAGTCTGTACCTGTACGCCGGGGCCGCCTCCGACGAAAACACGTTCCAGCTGTTCCAGGGCGCCTGGGGCGTCCTGCAACCGAAGATCCAGGACGGAACATTCGTGATCAGGAACTCCTCTGAGGCGGTGGCCCTGCAGGGCACGGCGGACCTGAGCCGCGACGAGGAACGCCGGATCATCGCCCAGATCACGACGAACTGGAACTTCAGTGACGCGAGGAGCCTTGCCGAGGCCAACCTGACCGCCGCCCCTGCCGGGGGCAAGGGCTCCGTCTGCATCTGCGCCCCGAACGACGGCACGGCGCGGGCGATTGCGGATGCGTTCGCCGCGGACCGGGAGGTGACCGGGTACACCATCACCGGCCAGGGCGCCGAGATTGCCTCGATCCAGTACATCATCGATGGAAGACAGTCGATGACAGTCCTCAAGGACTCGCGCGTCCTGGTGGAGGATGCCGTCGGGGCCGCTGTCGCCTACCTCCACGGCGGCGTTCCCCCGCAGACCACCAGCTACTACAACGGGCGGATCGAGGTGCCGTCGAAGCCTTCTATATTAACCATCGTCGCGAAGGACAACGTGAAAGCAGCCATTGTCGATTCGGGCTACTGGCCCGCCGGCAACTTTGCGGGCCTTTGACAGGGGGCCCATGCCTTGACAGTGGCAGTGTTACCCCAGTGAAACGCTAGACGTTACCCCAGGGTAACTGTCCCGACCGTGAAAGCGAGCATCAGGTTCATGATTGTTACCTCGGGGTGACAGGGACTTGTTTCCTCTCGTGAAAGTGGTCTTTTCCAGATCTGCCTGTTTCTTAACTTCTCTTTGGATAAGTAATTACAATCCTGTTTAATTGTGATCTTCTGGCACACCGATTGCTTATGCAGTTGCCAACAAGGAGGCCTCAGTAATGAAGAGATTTGTTCTCCTGATCTGTCTCGCAGTGCTGCTGATCCCGTCGGTTGCATTCGCATCCGGCAGCGGCGAAAAGGGCGGCGCGAAGATCGGCGTCGGCGTCATTCTCCCTACAAAGGATGAAGAGCGCTGGACCCAGGACCAGACCCGGTTCCAGGATGCGTTCACCAAGGCCGGTTACAACGTCCAGATCCTGTTCAGTGAGAAGGACTCCGCCAAGGAGAAGGCGAACGTCGAGTCGCTCATTTCCACCGGCGTGAAGGTCATCATCCTCTGCCCCGTGGACGGCTCGGCAGCGGCAGCCGCGGCTGATGAAGCGCACAAGGCTGGCGTGAAGGTCATCGCCTATGACCGCCTG
>DASRZR010000334.1:0-6354 GCA_035686185.1 Spirochaetia bacterium
CGAACAGGCGCCGGCGCCCGATGCGCCTCCCGTTGAGGCGCCCCCCCCACCGAGTGTGGAAAACCAGGGGCCAGCGGCGGCAGAACAGGTTCCGATTCAGCCCGTGCGCCCAGAACCCTCTTCGGTGCAGGGCATAACTTACGGGGCTGCGGTTGTGGGCGGGGCCTCTGGTGGCGGTGCGGCTGCGATTGCGGGCGGGGCCTCTGGCGCGACCGGGGCCCCTGACACGGGCGCTGCAGTCGGCTCGACGGGCTCGCCGACGCAGGGCCTGCTTCCGCCCCGACCGGTCTTTGCCATACGGCCAGCCTACCCCCGGTCCGCGCGACTGGCTGGCGCACAGGGGCTCGTGAAGGTGGAAGTGCTGGTCCGGGCAGATGGGACGGTGAGCGGGGCTTCTGTCACGGCATCCTCCGGCAGCGCGGCGCTGGACGAGGCCGCAAGGCAGGCGGTGCTCCATGCAAGGTTCTCCCCGGCGACCCAGGACGGGGTTCCGGTGGACTGCCGGGTCGTCGTGCCGATCCGGTTCCAGCTTTCCTCATCGCCCTGACACATACCATATTGACATTTCGATATAACAACTTTAGTGTGGCAGCGCAATGGCAACCCCCGTTATCATGCCTCGGCAGGGTCAGTCCGTCGAATCCTGCATCATCGTAGGCTGGAAAAAGCGCAAGGGAGACCAGGTCAAGGCCGGGGACATCCTCTGCGAAGTGGAAACTGACAAGGCGACCTTCGAGGTCGAGTCCCCCGCGGAAGGCACGCTCCTGGAGATCTTCGCGGAGCAGGGCGCCGACGTACCGGTGCTGGCCCCCATCGCCGCGATAGGTGCTCTGGGGGAGAATATCGACTCTCTCAGGCCCGGCGGCGCACCCGCCGCAACCTCGGCCCCGGCTGCTTCCCCTTCGACGCCTGCCGCGGCGCCCGCGGCTCCTGTGGCGGCCTCGGCTCCCGCAGTCGCGCCCGTTCCCGCCGGCAAGATCAAGGCCTCCCCGCGCGCCAGGGCGCTCGCCGCATCCCGCGGCGTGGACCTCGCGGGGCTGCGGGGCACCGGCCCCGGCGGCCGGATCATCGAGCGGGACGTGGCCGCTGCCGCCCCGACGGGCGCTGCTTCCCAGAGGCAGGCAGCCGTGTCCCGGCCGGCGGCTGCCGTCATCGCCCCTGCTCTTCCGGCTGCTACCGGCGAGGTGCGGGAGGTGAAGGTAAGCGGCATTCGCCGGCTGATCGCCGAGCGGATGCTCGCCTCCCTCCAGACCACGGCCCAGCTCACCATGCACACGGCCACGGATGCGCGGACCCTGCAGTCGATGCGCCGGCGGTTCAAGGAGAGCCCCGAGGCCCTGGGCCTGCGTGAGGTGACGATCAACGACATGGTGCTGTACGCCGTGTCGCGCGCGCTCACGCAGTTCCCGGACATGAACGCGCTGTTCTCCGGGGACACGATGCAGGTCCACGGATCCGTGAACCTCGGGTTTGCCGTGGACACGCCGCGCGGGCTCATGGTGCCCGTGATCAGGAACGCGCAGGCGCTCAGCCTCCGGGACCTCTCCCGGGAGGCGGCCCGGCTCATCGCGGGCTGCCGGGACGGCGGCATCACTCCGGACGAGATGGCCGGGGGCACGTTCACCGTGTCCAACCTCGGGACGTTCGGCATCCACGGGTTCACGCCCGTGCTGAACGCGCCGCAGGTCGGGATCCTGGGCGTAGGGGCCATCGTGCCGGGGCCGGTGATGGAGAACGATGCCGTGGCGTTCGTTCCCCAGATCGCGCTGTCCCTCACCATCAATCACCAGGTCGTGGACGGCGCGCCCGGGGCGCGGTTCCTGCAGGCGCTGGCCGCGGACATCGGCCGGTTCGACCTGCTGCTCGCCCGCTAGCCGCCGCCAGAGTCGCGGAGCCACAGACACCGCCCTAAAGGAACGGAGAAACAGGTATGCCGAAATCAATCGTCGTAGACCCCCGCGAAGCCCGCGGCAAGGGCACGCTTTCCTTCACGGACATCCCGCTCAACGCCTACGTGCCGGACATGAAGAAGGAGCTGAAGGCGCGCGGCAAGGACGCGCTGGTGCGCGCCTACCGGGACATGGTCATCATCCGCGAGTTCGAGACCATGCTGAACCTGATCAAGACCAAGGGTGAATACCAGGGCATCAAGTACGACCACCTGGGGCCCGCCCACCTCTCCATCGGGCAGGAGTCCACGGTGGTGGGCCAGTGCATGACGCTGGGCGTGGAAGACTTCATCTTCGGCTCCCACCGCAGCCACGGGGAGATCATCGCGAAGTGCCTGTCCGCCGCCGCGCGCCTGCCGGCGGCGCAGGTTGCCTCTATTATGGAAGGCTATTTCGGCGGCTCGCTGCTGCGCGTGGTGGAGAAGGGCTCCAAGGGCGGCGGGGAACTGCCCGTGGACTTCATCCTCTACGGGGTGCTCGCGGAGATCTTCGGCCGGGAAAACGGCTTCAACCGGGGCATGGGCGGATCCATGCACGCGTTTTTTGCGCCGTTCGGCAGCATGCCGAACAACGCCATCGTGGGCGGCTCCGCGGACATCGCCGTGGGATCGGCCCTGTACAAGCGCATCAACAGGAAGCCGGGTATCGTGATCGCGAACATCGGGGACGGTTCCTCGTCCTGCGGCCCGGTGTGGGAAGCGCTGATGGTGTCGGCCATGGACCAGTACCACACGCTGTGGCCGAAGGACGTGGGCGGCGCGCCCCCCATCCTGTTCAGCTTCTTCAACAACTTCTACGGCATGGGCGGCCAGACGCTGGGAGAGACCATGGGGTTCAAGGTGCTCGCGCGCATCGGCGCCGGCGTCAACCCCGAGCAGATGCACGCCGAGCGCGTGGACGGGTACAACCCGCTGGCGGTCTGTGACGCCATCGAGCGGAAGAAGAAGGTCCTGCTGGAGGGCCGGGGCCCGGTCCTGATGGACGTGGTGACCTACCGCTACTCGGGACACTCGCCGTCCGATGCCTCCTCCTACCGCACGAAGGAAGAGGTGGCGCTGTGGCAGGACGTGGACTGCATTTCCAGCTACGGCAAGGACCTCGTGGCCGCGAAGATCGCCACGGAGGAAGAGCTCACCGCCATCCAGGAGCAGGGCCGGCAGCGCATGAAGCGTATCACGGAGCTCGCCGTTTCCCTGGAGATCTCCCCGCGCGTGAAGACAGGCCGGGGCACGGACGCCATCGGGGACCTGATGTTCTCCAACGGGAACGTGGAGAAGCTGGACGAGCGGCCGGCGGAGATGCTGATCCCGGCGGCGCAGAACCCGCGTATCACCGGCAACGCCCGAAAGTCCCGCTCCGGGATTGGCCCTGACGGAAAGCCGCTTCCCAAGAGCCAGGTGATTGCGCTTCGGGACGCCATCTTCGAGGCGGTCCTGCACCGCTTCTCCATAGATCCCACCATGGCAGCCTTTGGCGAGGAAAACCGGGACTGGGGCGGCGCGTTCGCGGTGTACCGGGGGCTCACGGAAGCGCTGCCGTACCACCGGCTGTTCAACACGCCGATCTCTGAAGGGGCCATCGTCGGCGCGGCCGTGGGCTACGCCCTCTCGGGCGGACGGGCGGTGCCCGAGCTGATGTACTGCGACTTCCTGGGCCGGGCCGGAGACGAAGTGTTCAACCAGGCCTGCAAGTGGCAGGCCATGTCCGCGGGAGTGCTGAAAATGCCGCTCGTGCTGCGCGTGTCCGTGGGCAGCAAGTACGGGGCCCAGCACTCGCAGGACTGGACGTCCCTGACCGCCCACCTGCCGGGGCTGAAGGTGATGTTCCCGGTCACGCCGTATGACGCCAAGGGCATGCTGAACCTGGCGCTGCGCGGCACGGACCCGGTGGTCTTCTTCGAGAGCCAGCGCATCTACGACATCGGGGAGCTGTTCGTGCCGGGAGGAGTCCCGGAAGGCTACTACGAGGTGGAGGAAGGCGAGCCGGCCATCCGTCGGGCGGGTTCCGATCTCACCATCGTCACCGTGGGCGCCACGCTCTACCGCGCGCTGGAGGCCGCGGACGTGCTTTCAAAGAAACACGGGATCGGCACCGAGGTGATCGACGCGCGGTTCATCAACCCGCTGCGCTACGAGAAGATCGTGGAGTCCGTGAAGAAGACCGGCCGCTGCGTGCTGGCATCCGACGCCTGCGAGCGCGGCTCGTTCCTGCACACCATGGCCACGCGTATCAACCAGCTTGCCTTCGATTCCCTGGACGCGCCGGTGGCGGTGGTGGGGGCGCGCAACTGGATCACGCCCTGCGCGGAGATGGAAGAGGCGTTCTTCCCGCAGAAGGAGTGGATCCTGGACACGATCCACGAGCGCGTGCTCCCGCTGGACGGTCACGCCGTCACCACGGAGCAGGGCGAGGCGGAGATGCTCCGCCGCGACGCGCGCGGGGTGTAGGCCGAAGCGGCCCCCGGAGGGCGCTCTGATTGACCCTCCCGGGGGCTGTCCGTATACTCGCCGCGATGTTCATCACCATGTTTCGTGCACCCCGTCGGCTGGGGGGACTCGCCTTGTGCGGGCTCCTCATCGCGGGCGGCGCGTCCCTCGGCGCCCAGAACCGCTCCTGGGCGTTCTCCGCCTATTCCACCGCGATGACCGGCAGCGGCCGGGACGCTGGCGCTTTCACGGAAAGCACGTTCGAGACGGCGCAGGCCCGCAAGCAGAAGTACCTGGACGAGATCCAGTCCATGCTCGTGCGCAACTTCGGCGCCGCGGACCCGCTGGTGATGCAGGCCTTCCAGGCCGTGCCGCGGGAATACTACATGTACAACTACGAGTCGGGGCACAACATGGCGCAGAGCGCCTACGAGGTGCCGGCGCAGGAATGGAAGATCGGGTACGGCTCCGTGCTCACGGACTACATCATGCAGGCGTACATGACCGCCCGGGCGCACCCCAAGCCCACGGACGTCTCCCTGGAGGTCGGGACCGGAAGCGGGTTCCAGAGCTCCATCCTCTCCCGCATCGTGAAGAAGGCGTACACGATAGAGATCATCACCTCCCTCGGTGACAAGGTGAAGAACATCTTCTCTCCGCTCGGCCTGGACAACGTGGAAGCGCGCGTGGGAGACGGCTTCTTCGGGTGGCCGGAGGTGGAAGGCGGGTTCGACATCATCCTGGTCACGGCCCAGGCGCCGTTCGTCCCGCCCGCTCTGCTGGCCCAGCTGAAGAAGGGCGGCCGCATGATCGTTCCCATCGGCCAGCCCTGGAAGCCCCAGTACCTGTACGTCTTCACCAAGGACGAGCAGGGGAAAGTCCACTCCCAGCGGGACGTGGCCACGCTGTTCATCCCGATGACCGGGCAGATCCAGACGCCGCCGCCCCGGCCTTCCAACTGACGTCGGCCGCCCACGGGATGAGCCGCCGCCAGGTACTCGCCTCCCTGTTCCTCGTTTCCGTCTTCGGCCTTTCCTTCGAGACGTTCCTGAGCCGGTTCTTCGCGCTGGCGCTGTTTTCCGACTACAGCTACTGGGTCATCTCGCTGGCGCTGCTGGGCTACTCCCTCGGCGGCGTCATCCTGACGCTGGCCCCGGAGCACTTCCGTCGCCACCACGAAACCTACCTTCAGCTCATCCCGCCGCTCCTGATGGCGGCCGCGGCTGCGGCCTTCCTGCTGCTGAGGGCCAACCCGTTCAACCCGCTGCAGCTTCAGAACGAGGTGCTGTGGAAGACCCAGATCGGGAACATCTTCCTGTACTACGCCGCGCTGTTCCCCGTGTTCTTCCTCACGGGCACGTACATCGGGCTCGCGTTCCTCGTGCTGAGCTCCGACATGCCGCGCGTCTACGCGCTGGACCTGCTGGGCGCCGCCACCGGCGCCGCGCTGATCCTGGCGGCCATGTTCCTGCTGCATCCCTACCACTTGCCGGCCGTGATGCTGCCCGTGCTCTTTGCCGCCGTAGTGGTGAACACGGTGCCGCTGTTCGGGAAGCGGGGCGGGGCGGCCTCCCCGCGGGGAGCCGGGCTGGGTATCGGCGCGGCGGTTGCCTCCGTGGTGCTCCTGGCCGGCGGCCTTGCCGTCGTGCTCGGCACCAGCACGCTCTCCGTGCCGGACTTCAAGAAACTGCACTCCGTGCTCGGCATCAAGGAAGCGCGGATCACCTCCTCCCGCGTCTCCCCCGGCGGCGCGTGGCTGGTCATGGACGACTACACCGAGTTCGATGACGTCAGCATGACGAACAACTACGGCTCCACCGTCTCCGCGCCGCCGCGAACGTGGGGCCTGTACCGGGACGCCCAGCGCGTGGGGTCCCTCCTGAACACGCTGCCCTCCGACTACTCCTACCTCAGCGGCTCACTCGCGTACTTCCCGTACGTCATCCGGCCCCACCCCCGGGTGCTCCTGCTGGGAACCA
>DASRZR010000335.1:0-3176 GCA_035686185.1 Spirochaetia bacterium
AGGGCCTGGCTATGGGGCCCGCAGCCCGGGCCCCGCCCCGGCGCCACTTGACTTCCTTCCCTCAAGGCCTCATAGTGGTTCGTGGTTAACCACTGAGTGGTGATCCAGAATGGTGAATCGATGAGCGATGACAAGCTGGACGCAGGGGTGTTCGACGCCATCAAGGTCGAGACGCCGGCGAACATCATCGTGGACCAGATCCGACGTCTCATTGCTGACGGGACGCTGAAGCCGGGCACCCGGCTGCCGTCCGAGCGGGAGCTCTCGGAGCGTTTCAGGGTGGGCAGGGGCCATATCCGCAAGGCGCTCGCGAAGCTGGAGTTCTACGGCATCCTGAGGACGGTGCCCCACCGGGGAACGATTGTCGCGCGCATCGGCGTGAAGGCCATCGAGGGCCTGCTGTCCAACATCCTCCAGCTCGAGAAACCGGACATCAGGTCGCTGCTCGAAACGAGGGCAATCCTGGAGTCGAGCGCGGCGGCGCTGGCGGCCGAACGGGGCAGCCCCGAGGAGCTGAAGGACCTGGCAGCCGCCCTGGACGACTACCGGCGCAAGGCGGAGCAGCGCCTCCCGGCCCTGGAGGAGGATCACCTCTTCCACCTGAAGCTGGCCGCGATGTCCGGCAACTCGGCACTGCTGAGCCTCATCAGCCTCATCACGCCGGAGATCATCGCGATGAACCTGACATTCAAGGAACGGGACGAGGCTCGGTTTCAAAGGACCATCACGGAGCACGAGGCTATCGTCCGGGCCGTGGCGGCGCGGGACCCGGCGGCCGCCCGGGCCGCCATGGAGGTGCACATGACGGAATCCGCGCGCCGACGGCTGCCGACGGAACGCCAGAAGCCACATCGGGGAGGAACAGTCTGATGCCGGGGATGCTGCCAGGGGGTGAGCCGGATTACGCGGGCATAACGGAGCTGGCCCGCCAGATACGACGGGACGTGGTGCGCATGATCTCGAACGCCGGCTCCGGACACCCGGGCGGCGCGTTGGGGATCGCGGAGATCATGGCCGTGCTGTACGGGTGGGCTATGAACCGGGGCACGGCGCGAGACGCGGACCGGGACCGGCTGGTCCTGAGCAACGGCCACATCTGCGCCGCCCAGTACTCCGCGCTGGCCCGTACGGGACTCATTGCGGCTGCGGAGCTCGCCACGTTCCGCAAGCTCGGGTCCCGGCTCCAGGGCCACCCCTCTCGCGCGTTCCTGCCGGACTTCGTGGAGACATCCACCGGGCCGCTCGGCCAGGGCTTCTCCGTCGCCAACGGCCTGGCGCTGGGCATGCGGCTGTCCGGGGGCACCGGTCGCGTGTACTGCATCGTCGGAGACGGGGAGATGCAGGAGGGCCAGGTATGGGAAGCGCTCATGACCGCGGCCCAGTACCGGCTTTCCAACGTCCTGCTGTTCGTCTCGTATAACGGGCTGCAGATAGACGGCGAGGTGGATCGGATAAAGAGGATCGAGCCGCTGGCGGCGCGCCTTTCCGCGTTTGGCTGGAACGCGCGGGAAATAGACGGGCACGACGTGACGGCTGTCGTGCAGGCGGTCCGGGACGGCCGATCGGAGACCTCGCGACCCACGGCGATAGTGGCGCGTACCGTGATGGGGAAGGGAGTCCCGTTCATGGAGGGCGTGGCGAAGTGGCACGGCACCTGCCCCAGCAGCTCGGAAGCGCAAACGGCTCTGGAGGCGATCGGCGCCTCGCCGCGGTACCAGGACTTTCCCCTGCAGGAGGCTCGCGCATGATCACGTTCAGCTCTCCCACCCCGATGAGAGATGCGTTCGGCAAGGCGCTCGTGGAGCTCGGCGCGGCGAACCCGGACATCGTGGTGCTCACCGCGGACCTCGCGGAGGCCATCAAGGTGCACTGGTTCGCGGAGGCATATCCGGACCGCTTCTTCGACATGGGACTGTCAGAGTCCGACATGATGGGCACCGCGGCCGGCCTTGCGCTGTCCGGCAAGGTCCCTTTTGCCACGACGTTCGCGGTGTTTGCCACCAGCCTCGCCAACCAGGCCATCCGGCTGTCGGTCGGGTACAACGGGGCCAACGTGAAGATCGCCACCAGCCACGGCGGCATCTGCGTGGGGGCGGATGGCGCCACCCACCAGGCATTCGAGGACATCGCGCTCATGCGTCTCATCCCGGGGATGATGGTCGTGGTTCCCTGTGACGCCTACGAGGCGTGGAAGGCCACGGTCGCGCTGGCGGAGATGGAAGGCCCGGCGTACCTGCGGCTGGGCAGGATTCCCACGCCCCTGGTCACCACGCCGGACGCGCCGTTCACACTCGGACGGGCCCGGGTTCTTCGGGATGGAATCGACGTGGCGCTCATCGCCTGCGGGATGGCGGTCTCCCTGGCGCTCGACGCCGCGGCGGCCCTGGAAGCCGAAGGGCTTTCCTGCCGGGTCCTGAACGTCCACACGGTGAAGCCGCTCGATGAGCCGGCGGTGCAGGAGGCGGCCGAGGCGTGCGGCGCCGTGGTCACCGTGGAAGAGCACTCCACCATCGGGGGCCTCGGGGAGGCAGTTGCCTCCGCGCTGGCGCGCTCCCGGCCGGTGCCCCTGGAGCTCGTGGGCGTGGCCGACACGTTCGGGGAGTCCGGCGAGCCGGCGGACATCCTGGCACGCTACGGTCTGACCGCCGCTCACGTGGCGGAAGCCGCGCGCCGCGCCGTCTCGCGAAAGCAGGCCGCGACGGACGGTCACGGCGCGCGGCGCGGCTCCACAATCGTCACTCCACGCCGGGACGGATCTCCGGCCCGGCGCATCTCGAATCACAGGAGGGGTCTATGAAGAAGCTCTGCACGGTCCTCGTCGTGCTCGCCCTCGCGGCGGGCGCCGCCGCGGCGCAAACCGTGGTGCGCTACTGGTATCACCTCGACGACCCGAACGCGACCATCGACAACCTCATCCAGAAGTTCCAGAACGAGAACCCGACCGTCACCCTGCAGGCCGAGCGGATTCCCTGGGGAAGCTACAACCAGAAGCTCATGACCGCGGTGGCGGCGAACGACGCGCCGGATGTCTTCGAGGTCAAGCTGTGGTGGCAGCCCCAGCTCGTGGAGATGGGCGCGCTGGCGCCCATCGATTCGTACCTGACCTCGTGGCCGCTGAAGTCTGACGTGTTCCCCAACGTCTGGCAGCTCACCAGGTACACGGACGGCACGCAGTA
>DASRZR010000336.1:0-4961 GCA_035686185.1 Spirochaetia bacterium
CCACAGCGTGGCAGGCCTGGAGCCGGCAGGGGCCCGCGAGCGGATGTAGTCCGGGCTCGCTTGGGGGGAGAACCGCAAGAGCGTTCCCGAAAGCGAGGAGTTGCCGGCCTGCGGGGCCGGGAAGTTCGCGGGCGTCACCAGGCTGTTGGTCCAGGCATAGTGTCCCCCTGCCAGGGCGTCCGCAAGGCTGGCGGAGTAGTCGACCTGCAGTGGGTACGGGCCGGCGAGCAGCGCGGCGATCTGCGGCGGCGACATGCAGCCGGCGACCAGCAACGTCACCACGCCTCCAAGGGGCAGGATCAGTGTCAATCGCAGCTTTGCCATCACCAAAAGCTACGGTGGGCGGCGCCGGTTTTCAACGAGCGCATGTGACAGCTGCCGTGAGTCCTCAGCCGGCCTGGAGGCACCACAGGCCGGTGCACTCCGGCAGGACGATGCCGCCCCCGCGTTCCACAAGCGAGACAAGGGGCTCGCTCCCGAAGAAGAACCCGGTGAGATCTCTCGCCTCTTCCCAGGAGCGGAACCGGTAGTCCGTGCGTATCCAGGAGCGCGTGAAGCCGCGTTCCTCGAGGAACGCGTAGTAGGGCAGCAGGAATTCCGGCGGGTGAGGGGCTTCCCAGCCCGTTCCGAGCGTCTCGATGACGATGACCCAGCCCCCGGGACGGACGACGCGGCCCATCTCGGCCAGCGCATGGCCGACGCCGGGCTCCAGCGCCTGTTCCGCCGCGGGAATGGCCGAGATGGTCCACCCGCCGATCGCGAGATTCGCGGTTGCGTCGGTGACCGGAAGGCGGCGGTGATCGGCGACCGCGGTGCTCCAGTTCGTGCGCCCATCCCGGCGGAGACGGTCCGCCGCGACGTCCAACATCGCCGCGGAAGCGTCGAACGCCGCAACGAAGCGGGCCTTGCCGGCCAGGAGCCGGGTCAGTCTCCCCGTCCCGGCGCCGAGCTCCACGACCTCCAGCCCTCGCAGCGGGCAGATCGCCTCCACGGCCGGAAGGAGATTGCCCTGCCAGTCCTCTCGAGACACCAGGTCGTCGTATTTCCCGGGCTGGCTGCGGTAGATTTCGAAAAGGTCCGGCACGCCCTATGACCGGGAGCGGCCGCGCCCCGCCGCGCGCGGACCCGGCTTGCGCGGTCCCGGCTTTCGAGGCTGCTTGGGCTTGAGGCCGCCGACGTACTCGTAGCTCAGGTCCAGGTACCTCAGGAGCTCCCCCGGGTTATGGAACAGCTCTTCCGGTACCTGCACGTACTCCTTCAGGACCGCGCCGTGGGCGACGAACAGGGAAGTTCCGTATTTCTTCAGGAACTCTTCTCTCTGGGGTGACGGGAGGCGCACTCCCAGCGTTCCCTCGGCGGAAAGAAAGGTGAACATGTGGCCGTGAACAGAGGTGTACGGAAGCCCGATCCCTTTTCGCTCGAAGTGCGGCCTCTCCTTGATGAGACGGTCATATCGCTCGAGCTTCTCCGCGGGGATCTCGACCTTCTTCATGTCCCTGCTCATGGTGCTCCCAATCTACGCGCGCCCCCTTTGTCGGGTCAATATGGTGTTTTCGGGCGCCGGAAATCGTGAATGGGGAGTCGAAACTCCCTGGGCGGGGCCCGGAACGGGACCGGCACCCCAAAAAGGGGCCTTCTAGTCCAGGAGCCGCCTCTGGCCCTCCAGCTGCATGATGTCCTGGACGTCCTGGGTGCATTCCATGCAGCCGAGGTAACGTCCCTGGGAGTCGCGAAGGGCATAGAATTCGATCAGGATCTTGTGCTTTTCCCCGCCGGGGACGGCGGGATGGTCGATCCAGAAACGGGCCTTGTCCCTGGCCCCGCTCCTCATCTCCTCCACGATCTTTTCCACCATTCCAAGGCTCTCCCGCGGGTGGCAGTCGCGGAAGTTCAACCCCATGGAGGTCATGGGCCGGTGGAACAGGCGCTTCTCATGCTTGTTCCAGCCGATGACCTCGTCCTTGGCATCTATCACGGTGGTCTCAATCGGCATCGCCTCCAGCATGGCGCGGAGGACTTCTTCGCTCATCCGGTCGATCATCGAATCCCCTTCCACCCGGATCATACCTCGCCGGGTGCAAATGGCAAGCGCCGATCCTCGCCGCGGGGAGTCCGGCCCTTCTCGCCGCTACCGGCGGCGGTGTAGATTGAGCGAACCATGGCAAGGATCCAGTTTCCCGCCGGCTTCACCTGGGGCGCCGCGAGCGCATCCTACCAGGTCGAGGGTTCCCCCCTTGCGGATGGGGCAGGACCGTCCAACTGGCACGAGTTCAGCCACCGGCGAGGGAAGGTACGGGATGGAAGCTCGGGTGACCTTGCCTGCGACCACTACCACCGCTACCGCGAGGACGCGGCCCTGGTGCGCCGGGTTGGCCTCGGGGCATATCGGCTCTCGGTGGGCTGGGCCCGGATCTTTCCCGAGAAAGGCCGAAGAAACCAGGCCGGCCTTGATTTCTATAGCCGCCTGGTCGATTCCCTGCTGGCCGAGGGGATCGAACCCTGGGTGACGCTGTGTCACCTCGAGGAGCCGCTGTGGCTGGCCCGCGAAGGAGGGTTCACCCGCCGGGATTCCGCCGAACGGCTGGCCGAGCTGGGGGAGATCGTGTTCCGGACGCTCGGGGACCGCGTCAGCCGGTGGATCACCGTGAACGAGCCGACCATCCACGCCGTGAGCGGCTATTTCCTTGGGGAGTTTCCGCCGGGCCGCCGGCTGTCCTTCCGAGGGCTGTTCCACTGCCTGCACCACCTGCTCCTGGCCCATTCCCGGCTGTGCGAGTGCTGGGCATCTGTCCTGGGCAGGGGCAGCATTGGCTGCGCGCACCACGCGGTGTGGATGACCCCCGCCGACCCGGCCCGCCCACGGGATGTCGCCGCGGCATCCTTCATGGACGCGGTGGCAAACCGTACGGTCCTCGACCTCCTTTTCCGCGGCACCTATCCCCAGGAGGCCATCTCCCGCGTGGGCCGGTTTTTCCCCCGCGGCTTCGAGGACGACATGGCCCGAATGCGCGCGCCCGGGACCTACCTGGGGATCAACTACTACACCCGCATCCGCTACCGGTGGTCACCGCTGATACCGTTTTCCCATGCCGCCGAGGTACAGCCCGCGGGCGTTCCGCGCAGCGCGATGTGGGAGATCTCGCCGCAGGGAATGGGAGCGGCGCTTCGGCGGCTTCGGGAGGAGTACGGCAACCCGCCGATCGTGATCACGGAGAACGGTTTCCCCCTCCCGGAATCAGGGGGGAGAGATCCTCTCGATGACCCCGAACGGATCGCGTACCTCACCGACCACCTCGCGGAGGTCGGCACGGCAATCCAGCAGGGCTCGGACTGCCGGGGGTACTTCCACTGGAGCCTCATGGACAACTTCGAGTGGAACAAGGGTCTCACGATGCGCTTCGGACTGCTGCGGACGGACTTCCAGACCCAGGAGCGCCTCTGGAAAAAGAGCGCCCATTGGTTCCGGGAGGTGGCAACCCGCAACTCCGTCGAGACCGGTCCGGTGGCCGCCGCAGGGTAGCGTCGACACGCGCGGGCCCGTCTTTCTCCACAGGGGTGGCCCGGTCCGCTTACGCCACGGTGCCGCTTGCTCCGCTCTCCTCGCCCCGCCGCTTTTTCCTTCCACCTTGCCGCGCGCTTTGCCCGACGCCATGCCCTGGGGCGAAATCCATTCCGAGAAAATATTCTCGAAAGAGTCTTGCCTTTTCTTGATATCGTGATATAGTGATATCACAAAATCCTGATCGAGATGGAGCAACGGAATGGGGAGCCTGGCGGAGGCCCGCCCGCGGGCGGCGCACCTGGCCGACGTCCTGAAAGCGCTCGCCCACCCGGAGCGGCTTCGGATCGTCGCGGCCTTGAGCGAGGAAGAGCAGACCGTGACGGACCTTGCGGCGCGCCTCGGATTGCCGCAGGCAGTCGTGTCCCAGCAGCTTCGGATCCTGCGCATGAGCGGCCTGGCCGCGGTAGAGCGCCTCGGCGGCTTTGCGCGCTACCGCCTGGGGGAGCCGCGGCTGCGGGACCTGCTGGCCTGTCTCGAGGGATGTCATTCGGATGCCGCGGGCGCCTCCGGCGCCCGATCAGCTAACGGGGAATCGGGGCCGGGGAAGGCCCGGGGAAGGAGATCCTAGATGGGCGTGGATGTCGACAAGGCGATTGCGGAGCTCAAGTCCAAGATGGACTGCCTGCCGGGAGCGGAGAACAAGCTCACCATGGTGGTGATGTCCGGTGACCTGGACAAGCACCTGGCGGCCATGATCATCGCGACGGGCGCCGCGGCCATGGGCATGAAGGTCGTGCTGTTCTTTACGTTCTGGGGAACCGCGGCGTTGCGCGCCGCGAACAAGAAGGTCAACGGCAAGAACTTCATGGGCAGGATGTTCGGCATGATGCTGCCCAAGGGCCGCAACAAGCTCACGCTGTCCCAGATGAACATGGCGGGCATGGGCACGGCCATGCTCAAGGGCCTCATGAAGAAGAAGAACGTGGCCAGCCTGGACCAGCTGTACGAGGTGGCAGCCCAGCTCGCGGTCAAGATCTACATCTGCGAGATGTCCATGGATCTCATGGGCATGAAGAGGGAAGAGATGATCGACTATCCCGAGCTCGAGGTGTGCGGCGTGGCCACCATGCTGTCGCATGCCAAGGAATCGGCCATACAGTTCTTCATCTAGGCAAGGAGAGTATCATCATGGCGGACTACACGGTCGCGAAGACGCTGGACTACAAGGGACTGGCGTGTCCCATGCCCATCGTCAAGATCAGCCAGGAAATCGGCAAGGTCGCGGTGGGAGATGTCCTCGAGGTCCACACCACGGACCCGGGCTCCCTCGTGGACTTCCCCGCATGGGCCAAGACCACGGGCAACGCCATCCTGGAAAGCAAGCGCGAGCCCAACGTCATCAAGATCTTCGTGAAGCGCCAGAAGTAGGCGGGGGGAGCGACATGGCAGCCCACGGAGC
>DASRZR010000337.1:0-2822 GCA_035686185.1 Spirochaetia bacterium
AGGCGGAGTTCGCCTGCTTCAGCAGGTCCGCGGTCAGCGTGGGGCTGGAGGAGATGCGCGCCACGATCTTCCCGATCTGCGCCTTCGGGTCCGACGTGAGCTGGATCAGCTCCTGGATGTTGTCCGGGAAGTGCGGCAGCGCCTCGATATCACGCGCCAAAACCTCCGCGAGGATGCGCACCTGCTCCAGGTGCACCTCGGGGATGGGGATGCGCACGGAGGACACCGTGCTTCCGTTGACGCCGATGATGGAGAACGCATCCTCTCCCACGCCGATGCGCTTCAGGAACTGCAGCAGCATCATGATCCCCAGCCCCGCCCCCTCGGTGTGGTCCACCGCGGTCTCCAGCACCTCGAAGAAGGAATGGTACGAACGGGCGCGGGCAATGCGGTCCTTTATCCGGGCCTGCTCGGTGGGCGTGAGCCGGGCGCTGTTGCGCACGGAGATCTGCAGGACGTCCCCGGTCTTGTGGAAGATCACGTCGATGCTCATCCGGCGCTCCCGCAGGAGCTGGTGGAAGTGCTGCTGGTTCTCGGAGATCTCGCGGAGGAAGCCTTCCATGCCCCGGGCGTAGTCCTCCGGGAGCGTCAGGTCCAGGCCGCGTTCCTCGAAGTACACGCGCTTGGAGTTCGCCTTCTGTGCGTTGGAGATCAGCTCCTTCACGCAGTAGGACAGCGGCTCCAGGATCTTCTCCTGCCCCAGTTCCGCCAGGTAGATCTCGCAGATACGATCCAGCAGCGGAAACGACTCCGGAAGCAGGACGGCGAGCCGGAAGGTAAGAGGGAGCGAGTTCTGGGCCGCCCGCTGAATGTCGGTGATGTTGATCTGGGTGGCCATCCTGTATGTATGTAATAAGCGGGAGACCAGGAATCAAGCGGCGGGTCCCGGCCGTCGCCGGCCACGGTGCTTGCCGGGCGTGCCGGTTACCGGCTATTCCTTTGCTGTGCTCGTGCTGCGATACCAGGACGAGAGCCTGCTCGTGGTGGAAAAGCCCGCGGGCGTTCACACCGCGCCACTGGCGGAGGCGGAAACGGGAACGCTCCTGGGCCTCGTCCAGGAGGCCTTTCCGGAGGTTCGGTCCGTACCCGGGGTGAGATCGCAGGAAGCCGGGCTGATCCACCGCCTGGACCGGGAAACGTCCGGCCTGGTAGTGATCGCGCGGACGGCGGACGCCTTCCACCGGCTGCGCCGCGCCTTCGATGCCGGGGAAGCCTGCAAGTGGTACCTCGCGGCCTGTGCGGCTGGCCCCTCGGCGGTCCGGACGGAGGGACTGCGCGTGGAAAGCCGGTTTGCCCCGTACGGACCGGGGAGAAAGATGGTCAGGCCGGTGCTGGACGGCGAACGCTCCCCGAAGCTCCTGGCATCCGCCAGCCGGCAGTCCTACCTCACGGAGGGCCGGGTCATGAGACAGGCGGGCGCGCGCGCCCTCCTGTCGGTCACCATCCTGCGGGGATTCCGTCACCAGGTGCGCGCGCACCTGGCGTTCCTGGGGTTTCCGATCTTCGGGGACCCGTTGTACGGCGTGCCGGTGCCGGAGGGAGCCCTCCCCCGCATGTACCTGCATGCCCAGCGCATCGAGATGCCACATCCGAGGAGCGGAGCGATGCTCACCGTGGAATCGCCCGCCCCCGCGGAGTTCGGGGACCTGGTGGAGCCCCCAAGAGGAGAAACCCGATGAGCCACACGTTCCAGGATCGCGACGTCATCTCCATCACCGATTTCTCCCGGTCAGAGATCCTGCAGTTGTGTGAGGCCGGCCGGCGCATGGAGGAGCTGGAGCAAAGCGGCCGCCGCAACAGCCTGCGGGATGCGCTTCGCCACCGCACGCTCTCCTACATGTTCTACGAGCCCAGCACGCGCACGCGCACGAGCTTCAACACCGGCATGCGCGAGCTGGGCGGCCGCTACGACGGGTTCTCCGGCACGGAGGGCACCTCCGTCATGAAGAACGAGACCCTCCGGGACACGGTGACGATGATGTGCGCGAACCACAACGACGTGCTCGTCATGCGCCACCCGCTGGACGGATCGCTGCAGTGGGCCGCCGACGTGGCCGCCATCCCCGTGATCAACGGCGGTGACGGCAAGAACGAGCATCCCACGCAGGCGCTGCTGGACGTGCTGGCCATCTACGCCATGCGGGACGGCCGCCTGGACGGCCTGCGCGTGGGCTTCGGCGGCGACCTGTCCCACGGCCGAACCGTCCGCTCCCTCAGCCTGGCGCTTTCCCACTTCGACAAGGTGACGATCCGCTGGGCCGCGGAGGACTTCCTCGGCATGCCGCCGGACCTGGCCGAGCTGCTGGCCTCGCGCGGCGTCACGGTGATCCGGGAATCCACGGTGAGGGACGTGATGAAGAGCGTGGACTTCTACTACATGACGCGTCCCCAGCTGGAGCGCATGCCGGGGGTGACGCCGCGCGACATCCTGTCCATGATGGCCCAGTACCGCATCGACATCGACAAGGTGGACGGCATCGACGTGAAGGTCCTGCACCCGCTGCCGGTGAACAGCGAGATCGCGGAGATCGACTACCGCGTCTACTTCACGCCCGCGCAGGCCTTTTTCCAGCAGGCCCAGCACGGCATCTTCCTCCGCAAGGCGCTGCTGCACGAGATGCTCGGCCACGACAGCTACCGGCGGTATGACGGGAGGCTGCCGGCGGAGCTCGGCTGCGGCAACAACCGTCTCCCGCGCCGGCGCCGCGACACGAAGCATGGCGGCCTGTTCATCGACCATATCCAGGAGGGGACCGTGGTCGACCACCTGGTGCCCGGTACGCTGCGGGCCGTGAGTGACGCGCTGGACCTGGAGAACCGCG
>DASRZR010000338.1:0-3343 GCA_035686185.1 Spirochaetia bacterium
AGTTGGTCATCATCCTGCGAACTACCTTGAACTCGTATCCCGGAGTGATGAACAGCCGGGTGGCGCCGTCGCCCGCCGTCAGCCCGTCCGTTCCCCAGGCTGACTCCAGCGTTCTGACGACCGTCGTTCCCACGGCCAGCACGCCCTTCCCGGACCGGACTGCCTCGTCCACCAGGTCCTTGGTTTCCGTCGGGATCGAGTAGGATTCCTCGTGCATCTCGTGGTCTTCAATGTCCTGCGAGCGGATGGGCTGAAAGGTCCCAAGGCCCACGTGCAGGGTCACGCGAGCTATCTTCACTCCCTTGGCGTCCAGCTCGTCCAGAAGCCGGGAGCTCAGGTGCAGGCCCGCTGTCGGGGCAGCCGCTGACCCGACGTGCCGGGCATAGACGGTCTGGTAGCGTTCCTGGTCGGGCGCCTCGTCCGGCCGCTTGATGTACGGCGGCAGGGGCACGTGCCCGTTGCGCTCCAGCCACAGCTCATCGATGGGCGGTTCGAACCGCAGCAGCCGACGCTCGCCGTCCCGGGACTCCAGCCGCGCCACCACGCCTTCCGGGAAGCTGAACGCGGCGCCGACCCTGGGCTTCCCTGCCCGACCGGCGATTGCCTCCCAGAGGTCAGGCCCCTTCTGCGCCAGGAGCAGGAACTCCGCGGAGGCACCGTCCGGCCGTGTGCCGAACACTCGGGCCTTCCTGACCCGTGAGTCGTTGACCACCATGAGTGTCCCGGGGTTGATCCAGCTTGCCAGGTCGTGGACGGAAGAATGGGAAACCGCGCCGGATGCCCTGTCCAGCACGAGCAGCCTGGCCGCTTCCCTGTCCGCGGAAGGCACCTGGGCAATCCGGTCCTCGGGGAGGTCAAAAGAGAACTGACTGGTCTTCACTTCCGGTGCGTTTCACGCCCAGGTGCTCCCAGGCACGGTCAGTGGCAACGCGCCCGCGCGGCGTGCGCTTGAGGAAACCGATCTGGATGAGGAACGGCTCGTACACGTCCTCCAGGGTGTCCACGGACTCGCCGATCGATATCGCAATCGTCTCCGAGCCGACGGGCCCTCCGCCGTACTTCTGCACGAGCGTGCGAAGGATTTCGCGGTCGATCTTGTCCAGCCCCCGGGCATCGATCTCCAGCGACTCGAGCCCCCGCTGAACAATGGGAAGGTCGATGGACCCATTGCCCCACACCTGCGCGAAGTCCCTCATCCTTCTCAGGATCCGGTTGGCGATGCGCGGAGTGCCGCGCGCGCACCGGGAAAGCATCTGCGCCGCGCGGTCGTCCAGCGTCACCCCGAGGATCCCCGCGGAGCGGAACACGATGGCGCGCAGGTCTTCCGGTTCGTAGTAGTCCAGGCGCATCGGGATTCCAAACCGGGAGTGAAGCGGCCCGGACACGAGGCCGGTCTTCGTCGTGGCGCCGACCAGCGTAAACGGCGGCAGCGGTATCTTGATGGTGCGGGCGCCCGGGCCCTGACCTATCACGACGTCGATCTCGAAGTCCTCCATCGCGGAGTACAGCATCTCTTCCACCACCGGCTTCAGGCGGTGGATCTCGTCAATGAAGAAGATGTTCCGCTCGCCGATGCTCGTCAGGATTGCGGCAAGGTCTCCCGGCTTCTCCAGCGCGGGCGCGGAAGTGGCGCGGAACTGGACGCCGAGCTCGTTGGCAACGATGGCCGCCAGCGTCGTCTTGCCGAGCCCCGGTGGCCCGGACAGGAACACGTGGTCCAGGTGCTCCCCGCGCCGGCGCGCGGCCTCGATGTAGACGGCCAGGTTCTCTTTCTGCTTCACCTGCCCGATGAACTCGGAAAGGA
This sequence comes from Spirochaetia bacterium, assembly GCA_035686185.1. Lineage (GTDB taxonomy): Bacteria > Spirochaetota > Spirochaetia > SZUA-6 > Fen-1364 > Fen-1364. Next base: position 1,805 of record DASRZR010000338.1, read on the forward strand.
GCCTCGGTCGAAGCGTGAGCTCCTCGCGGTCCTCGCTCTCGTTGAACGCGGGATCCGGCAGGCGCGGCCCGGGATCGGAGGGCTTCTTCACGGGGCGTCCTCTTTGCGTCCCCCGGCCGGGGAGCCTCCGGAGGCTATTGCCAGCGCCTGTCTCAGCAGCTCGCGTTCCAGCTCCTCACCGGCCAGCCCCCGGCCCGCGAGCGCCGTGAGCGCCGCGGAGGCTGCCGCGCGCGCCGTCTTCCTGTCGAAGCCCATTCCCACCAGCGCGGTGGCGATGTCCTCCTCCGCGGGACGGCCCTTCCCCTCCCCGACTGGCGTGAGCTTTCCCTTGAGCGCGAGGATCATCTTCTGCGCGGTCGTCTTGCCGACACCGGGGAGCGCGGAGAGCGTGTCCACGTCGTCGTGATCCAGCGCCTGCACGAGCTGCTCACGGTCGACGCGGGAGAGCATCTCGATGGCCTTCCGCGGGCCGACGCCGGGCACCCGCTGCAGGTCCAGGAACAGGGCGCGCTCCTGCGGGTCGGCAAAGCCGTACAGCCGCATGAGGTCCTCCCGGTGCACGAGGTGGACATAGACGCGCGCCACCTCGCCCACGGCCGGAAGCATGTCCAGCGACTTGCGGGACGCGGTCAGGTCCCATTCCACGCCGGCCGTGAGAACGCAGACGCGCTCATCGCCCTTGAACGTGATCTCTCCGGTGAAGCTGTTAAACATGGCTGCGGGACACCGCGGCCTGCCGGGCCTGCCAGTCCACCCGGTTGGCGTGGCAGATCGCCACGGCAAGGGCGTCCGCCGCGTGGTCCGGTCCGGGGATTTCCTCCAGGCCGAGCACCACGGCAACCAGCCGCTGGACCTGGTCCTTGGCCGCCTTGCCCCTGCCGATGACCGCCTGCTTCACCTGCTGGGGGGAGTAGGTTGCCACCGAAATCCCTCCCTGCGCGAGGGCGAGCAGGACGACTCCCCGCGCCTGCGCCACGTGCATCGCGCTCGTGGCGTTCTTCGAGAAGAACAGGTCTTCCACGCCTGCCTCTGCGGGATGATGAGCGGCGATGACCTCAGAAATCTCGGCGTGGATCTTGTGAAGCCGGTCGGGGAGCGGAGAATCGGGATCCGTGGTCACCACGCCATGCCCCATGTGCAGGAAGCGCGAGCCGTCGAACCTCACCACTCCCCACCCCGTGGACGCAAGCCCGGGATCGATCCCGATCACCGTCCTCATATCTGCGACGCGAAGCGGCGCACTTAGTCTTGCATGACGAAGTCGGCCGGGATCTCCAGGTTGGTGGCCACGCTCTGCACGTCCTCGTGCTCTTCCAGGTTGTCCACGAGCTTCAGCGCCTTCTCCGTCTTGTCCTTGTCCAGGGTGACGGTCTGGTCTGCCACGCGCACGATCTCCGCCATGGAGTGCTCGAACCCCTTGGCCTCCATTGCCTTGACCACGTTCTCGAAGTCCTCGGGAGAGGTCTTCACCTCGATGGACTCGGCGTCCGAGCTGACGTCTTCGGCTCCCGCGTCAATTGCCACCTCGAGGATCGCGTC
>DASRZR010000339.1:0-9846 GCA_035686185.1 Spirochaetia bacterium
GTTGCCGCTCTGCAGGCCGATCTCCGCCCACACCTCCAGGCCGCGGTCACGGTAGGACGCCAGCAGGTCGGCTTTCTCCTCGTCGATGCAGTCCGGGCGCGTGGCCACGTTCAGTCCACGGAAATCCGCCAGGGCAAGGCCGGTGTCGTAGACCCGCCGCAGGACGCTCACCGGAGCGTTCGTGTTGGAGTAGGCCTGGAAATAGAGGATGAACGCGCCGTCCCCATGCGTGCGCTGGTAGAACGAGATGGAGTCCCGCACCTGGCGCTCCAGGGACACGGCATCGATCGGCTGCTCTTCGAAGCCCGCACAGGCGGCGATGCGCGTCGGCTCCGTGCGGGAGAGGAAGGGGGCCCGGGAGCCGTCCGGATCGCAGTACGCGCAGCCGGCGCGGGTCCTGTCCGCGCCCCGGTTCGGGCACGTGAACCCGGCGTCCACGGCCACGCGGTACACGGGACAGCCGTGTCGTTCCCGCAGGTAGCGGGAGTAGGAGAGGTAAGGCCGCTCGCTCACGGGCGCAGGCTACCAGATTGGCGCGACTCGGGCGAGCGGGCCGGCGCTTCCCGGTGGAGCGCCACGCCGCCGGCCACCAGCAGGATGCCGGCCACGTCCATCAGGCCGGGCACCTGGCGGAGCACGACCGCGCCGATGATGGTAGCGCAGGCCGGCAGCAGGGAAAGCATCAGCGCGAACGTGGATCGCGGGAGCCGGGCCATGGCGAGCTGATCCAGGATGTACGGGATGACGGACGAGCAGATCCCCACGCCCGCTCCCGCCGCCAGCAGCAGGGGCCGTCCCAGCGCGGGCGCCGCATCGCGCAGGCCCAGCGGCATGACCGTCACCAGCGCCACGATCATGGCGGCTCCCAGCCGGTCGATTCCCGTGGCGCCGCCGTCCTGCGCGATGCGGTGCCCCAGCACCACGTACAGCGAGAACAACGCGCAGTTGGCGAACGCAAACAGGAAGCCAACGGGCGCCCCGGAGAACCGGACGTCCGTGAGCAGCCAGCCGCCGGCCGCGGCGAGCACCAGGGCGGCGATGTTGCGGGGACTGCGGGCGCCAAAGGCCGCCAGCGCGACCGGACCGATGAACTCGATGGCCCCCACGGTCCCCAGCGGGATCTTCGCGATGGCGAGGTAGAAGCAGGCATTCATGAGGCCCAGGACCACCCCGAGGGCCACCAGGAGCAGGCGCTCTCTCCCGCCGGCCGCCCGGAACGTCCTCCACGGCTTTCTCCAGGCGGCGAATACCACGGCGGCAGTGGCGATCCTCAGCCACGCCACGCCGAGCACCGGGACGCTGGCGAACAGCAGCACCGCGAACGATGGTCCCAGGTAGTGGAACACAGCGCTGGTAATGAAGAATGCATGAGGCGGGACCCGGCGGGTCCATGGGACAGGTTCGGTCATGCTGGTCGAGCCCTCCGGCGTTGAATATATCGCCCGCTTCAAAAAGAAGCGTGAAGGTCCACCACTGGAAAGCTTCCGCGCCTCTTGATTCTTGTCGCCCCATGCCCTTGACAATAATATTTCCTCGGGATATATTCTCCGATGTAATATTACACGGGGATCGAGGAGAGGAGATGCGGAAGGAAAACACGACGAAGTACGCGGTTCTCGGGCTCCTTCGGGTCCGGCCCTGCTCGGGCTATGACCTGAAGAAGTTCTCCGACATGTCGCTGGCCCATTTCTGGAGCGAGAACTACGGACACATCTATCCGGTGCTCAAGCAGCTGAAGGCCAGCAAGTCCGTGGCCTCCGAGGAGCGCCAGACGCCGGGCCGGCCGCCCAAGAGCGTCTACCGCATCACCGAGAAGGGGATACGGGAGCTGGAGCAGTGGCTGGGAAAGCCCGCCGAGCGCCACCCGTACCGCAACGAGATGCTGCTGAAAATGTTCCTGAGCCGGGACGGCTCCGCCCCGCACCTCAAGGACAAGGTTCGTGCTGCCCGGGAGCAGAGCGCAGTATCCCTGGCCACGTTCAAGGCCATCGAGGAACGCTTGAAGACCAGCGAGCCGGAGAGGAGCCAGCCCTCGCTGCCCCTGTGGCTGGCCACGCTGGACTTCGGCAAGAGAACAACGCAGGCCGAAATCGAGTGGTGCGACGCCACGCTCCGGATGCTGGAAAAGCTTCCGGCAGAACGCAAGGAGGCGGGGCGATAGGGCCCCGCAAAGGAAAGGAGTCACTCATGTCACTGATCATGGTGCGCAACGTGCACAAGCACTACACGCTGGACAAGGCAGATGCGCCGGCGCTCATCGACGTCAGCCTGGAGGTTTCCCCCGGGGAGCGGGTGTGCCTCATGGGACCGTCCGGAAGCGGCAAGTCCACGCTGCTGAACCTCATCGGGTGCATCGATTCGCCCACGTCCGGAGCCGTGGTCATCGACGGGGAGGACACGAAGGGGATGGGGGACGCGCGGCTGTCAGAGTTCCGAAACCGCCGCATGGGCTTCATCTTCCAGAGCTTCAACCTGATCCCGGTGCTCTCCGTGTTCGAGAACGTGGAATACCCGCTGCTGCTCCAGAAGATGCCGGCGCAGAAGAGGCGCGCCCGGGTGCAGGAGCTGCTGGCCCGGGTCGGCCTTTCCGACATGAGCCGCCGAAGCCCGGAGAACCTCTCCGGCGGCCAGCGCCAGCGCGTGGCGATTGCCCGTGCCCTCGTAGGGAAACCCCTGCTGGTGATCGCCGACGAGCCCACCGCCTCCCTGGACCACGCCACGGGGTCCGGCGTCATGGAGCTCATGATGGAGATGAACCGCAGCGAGGGATCCACGCTCGTCTTCTCCACGCACGACGCGAGCGTCTCCCGGTACGCGGGGCGGATCGTGACGATGATAGACGGCCGGATCACGGAGGACAGGAGGGCCGCATGAAGATCGTCATCATGGCGTGGCGGAACCTCCTCCGCCAGAAGCGTCGGACGCTGATCACGCTGTCCGCGCTGATCGTGGGACTGTGCGGCGTGGTGGTATTCCAGGGCTACATCACGTCACTCATGCGGAACTTCCGGGACAGCACCATCCGGTCCGGCATCGGGCACCTGCAGATCGCGCAGGCCCCCGGCTACTACCAGGACGGTGAGTTCAACCCGTACGCGTATGCGCTCGCGAACGCGGATTCCCTCCAGGCCGGCCTGAAAGCCATGCCGGAGGTGCACGCCGTGTTCCCGTCCACCGGTTTCACCTCCATTGCCGGAGAAGGGGACAAGTCCGTGACTCTCCTGGTCAAGGGATACCCGGCGGAGCGCATGTACTTCAGCTCCTCCTCCCGGCGTGAAACGCCCCCCGCGGACCGCTTCGAGCTCGGAGCGCTCGTGGAGGGGTCGGCACCCGCGCCGCAGGAGCACGACCGCCTGGTGCTGGGGGAGACCGCGGCCCGTATCCTGGGCGCGAAGCCGGGCTCCGTGGTCACGCTGATGGCCGTCCTCCCCAACGGCGGCCTGAACGGCCGTGACTTCACCGTGAGCGGCATCTACCACTCACCGGGCCGGGACAAGATCTTCGCGTTCACGGACTACGACACGGCGGTGGATTTCACCGGGATCACGGCGCCACCTGTCCTGCACGTCCTGGCCCGGTCCGTGAATGCCGCCGGCGGCGTGGAATCCCGTCTGCCGCGCGGCCTCGCGGTCCGCACGTGGCATGACCTTGCCACCTACTACGTCCAGGTGAACACGATGTTCAGCGGCTTCCTCAGCGTGATCCGCGCCATCATCCTGCTGGTCACCCTGTTCATCATGGCCAACACGATGAACAGGATCGTCCGGGAGCGCATGCGGGAGTGGGGCACGCTCCGCGCCATGGGAACGAAGAAGGGCCAGATCCTGCTCGTGGTGGTCCTGGAGGGATGCTTCCAGGGCATCGTGGGCGCCGCCATCGGGATCGTGATCGGCTTTGGCGTCTCGGCGCTGATCAACGCCGCGGGCGGCGTGCCGTTCACCGCGGGCGGCCAGCGAGTGGCCGTGCGCCTGATCATCGATGCCGGCTCCGTCTGGTGGAACGTCATCCCCGCGGCGCTGTTCGCGGCCGCCGCGTCGTTCCTGCCGGGCCTGCGGGCCGTGCGGCTGTCACCGTCCCAGTGCCTGCGACAACTGTAGGGAGAGAACACATGACCCATCCACTCAAGGCTCTTGCCATGGCCGTCCGCAACCTCCTTCGGGGAGGGCGGCGCACCGTGTCCACGCTCCTCGCCATCCTGGTGGGGCTGGTCGGGCTCACGCTGCTGGACGGCTACATCACCTATTCCATGAACGGTCTGCGGTGGTCCGTCATCCACTCCGGGACCGGCCACATCCAGGTGGTGAAGTCCCCGGCGTTCCTGGACGAGGGGGACTCGGATCCCTTCCCGTTCATGCTGGACAACGCCGGGCAGATCCAGGACCGGTTGCGCGCCATGCCGCAGGTCGCGGACGTCGTGCCGGCCGTATCGTTCACCGCCGTGGCCAGCGCCAACGGGAAGACCACCACCGTGATGGTGACGGCGCTCCCCACGGACAAGGCGGCGCGCTACCTGGAAGCCCGGCGCATCGAGGCGGGGAAGGACCTCGCCGCCGGACAGACCGGGAGCATCCTCCTGGGCCGCGGCGTGGCGCGAAAGCTCGGCGTGGCCCCGGGCGCGCCCGTGTCGCTGTTCGCTCTCACCGAGGGTGGCGGCGTGAACACGCAGACCTACGGGGTAACGGGAACGACGGCCACCGTCATCGCCGCGCTGGACAACACCGCCGTCTTCATGGACCTGTCCGATGCGCAGGCGCTCATGGGCACTCAGCAGGTCCCCCAGCTCATCGTGTTCCTCAAGGAGACGGCGGACACCAACCCCGTGGCCGCGAAGCTGCGCGCGGACCTGGGCGGGCTCACGATACGCACCTGGGAGCAGCTTTCCCCCTACTACCAGCAGGCGAACTCCGCCTACCAGCTCGTGCTCGCCGTGGCCCGGTTCATCGTGCTCATCGTGGCGCTGTTCTCGATCTCCGGCACGCTCTCGCTGTCCGTGATGGAGCGCCTGCGGGAGGTCGGAACCCTGCGGGCGTTCGGCACGCGCCGCGCAGGCCTGCTCACCATGTTCGTCTGGGAAGGCCTTGCCCTTGGCCTCGCCGGCGCCCTGGTCGGGTGCGCCGCGGGGGCGGGGATCTCGGGCCTGCTGAACCTGTTCGGCGGGGTCACCATGCCGCCGCAGCCGGGGACCTCGGAGGCCTTTCGGATACTGTTCACCCCGGAGACCTCGAAGTTCTTCGACAACGCGCTGTGGGTCGTCGGCGCCTCGATCGTCGGCGCCCTGTTCCCCGGGATGCTCGCATCCCGCAGAAAGATCGCGGACCTTCTCCGCGCGTAGGAGTCAACCATGAGAACCATTCGCTCGATCTTGCTTTTCTTCCTCGCGGCGGCGGCGGCACACGCCGCCACCCCGGAAGAGCTGCTGGCGCAGGTGGACGCCCAGCGCACGGTCCCCAACCTCTCCTTCGTCATGACCATCACTTCCATGGACGGGGAGAAGGCGCTGGATTACAACACGCTCTGGGGGTACGTGCAGGGCGTGGGCTCCGCCAACCGCAGCCTGCTCTCGTTCGTGGACCCGGCTTCCGTCAAGGGACGCAAGATGCTGATGGACGGCAACATCGTCTATCTCCTCTTCCCCCGGACCACGAACCCCATCCGCCTTTCCCCGCTGCAGGTGCTGACGGGCCAGGCGTCCAACGGGGACGTCGTGCGCACCGCGTTCGCCGCGGACTACGACGTTGCCTCGCTCACGGATGCCACGCGTGACGGCGTGGACTGCTGGCAGTTCTCCCTTGCGCTGAAGCCGAGCCGAAAGGATTCGTACTACGCCCGGGTGGGCCTGTGGGTGGAGAAGGCGACCCTGCACCCGGTGTACGCGGAGTTCTTCTCCGGGGACCGGATGCTGAAGAAGGCCGTCTACCGCGACTTCCGGGCCGCCATGGGAAAGCAGATCCCGTTCCTCGTGGACATCACGGATGCGGACAGCCCGAACAAGCACACCACCATGGCGTTCGTCTCGGTCAGCCAGAAGTCGCTGCCGGACACCGCCTTCCGGCGCGACTACCTGCCGTCCTGGATGCCGGAGCAGCCCCGGTGAGCCGCCGCCGAACCACCGTCGGCACCGCGGCGCTCCTCGCGTGCCTGGGAGCCGTGCCGGCTCTCTGGGCCTGGGAAGGGCAGGGGATGATCGACACCGTGCCCACCGCGGCGCTGGTCCAGCCTGGCCCGGGACAGCCCTGGACGCAGACGGAGTTCACGGAGCTGACGGCCCAGGGCGCGCTCTCCGACTCGCAGTCCCTCGGGTCGGGCCTGTCACTCTCCGGCACGGCATGGGCCATGGCGGACTCCCTGCCCTCCGGGGACCCGCGCGTCACCCCGGCCTCCAAGGTGGACCTGCAGACGCGCCTCCTGGAGCTGAAACTGAGCTGGGAGGCGATTCCGGGCTCATTGATCTGGGACGTGGGAAAGAAGGTGATCCACCCGTCGTCCGGGTTCTTTCGGACACCCCTGAACGTGATGTCCCGGGGGGCCCTGGGCAACTCCGCCAACATCTCCGGGAGCGCAGTCGGGACGTGGGAGGAGGGATGGATCGGGACGGAGGTGACGTTCCTCACCGGGCCGGCCTCGTTCTCCAACTTCTTCTCCCCGCGGCTGCGCTGGACCGGCTCCACAGATCAGGCGCTTCAGTACGTCACGCAGCAGCAGCCGGACTTCCAGGACCTTGCGCGCGTGGACCTGCGGCTGGGGGAGGCAGACGTGCGCCTGCTGGGCCTGCTGTCCTCGGGAGGACCCGGCAGTGCGGACCCGGACGTGCTTGCGACGCTCGGCGCCGGCGTGGACACGAACGTCGGAGACGCCATCACCGTGCGGGCAGAGGCCTCCGCGGCGCAGTCCCGGACCCGGCTGGAGGTGACCGACGCCGCCACGCTCCAGACCGGCACCCAGACCGTGAGCTGGGCGCCCAGCGCCCTGGCCGGGTTCACGTGGACGAACGCGGACCAGCTCTCCGTCATGGCGGAGTACTGGTACAACGGGCTGGGCCTCTCCGGGGCGGCCTACACCCGGCTCATCGACTACACGCGCACGCGGCGTTCCACCTTGGGGTCTCCCGCGCCGGACGTCATGGACCAGTTCGGCACGCTCACCGCCGCACAGCACTACGGGTTCGTCCGCGTGTCCGGCAAGATCGACGACAGCTTGAGCGCCGCCGCGTGGACGGCCATGAACCTGCAGGACCCTTCCGGACTGTCCGCCGTGGTGCTCACGCTCACGCACGATGCGTGGACCGTGAACGCCTCCGCGATGGATGCCTGGGGCAGCACGCGCACGGAAGCCGGGCTCCTGCCGATGCTGTGGAGGATCGACCTGCAGGTGAGCCTGTTCCTGTGAGAGCCCGGGCGACGGCCGCTGGCCGTCGCCCCGGCACTCGTTGACACGTGGATTTTCTTCCCCGTACAGTCGTCGGCAATGAGGCGAGTCCCTGCGGCGTGCGTGGCGGTTCCCGGGTTGGCGATGGTTCTCCTGCTCGCTGGCTGCGGCCTTGGCATCGAGACGCCGCTGCAGCTCCTGACCAACCGTGCGGAAATGGCCGCCTACGTGGACCGCTTCAACAGCCTGCAGTCCGACGTGAAGGTGGAGATCTCCTACCAGGAGAACCCGTCCCAGGCCGTCCTGGACGGGGCCGCGGGGGACATCGTCATCGGGCAATGGCTTTCCAGCCCCTCGGTCATGGACCACCTCGAGGGCCTCGGGGACATCGTGAAACCGGGCAAGATCGACCCCTCGTGGTTCTACGCCCGGTTGCTGGCCATGGGCGCCCGGGACAATCGCCCCGTGCTCATCCCGCTTTCCTTCTCCCTGCCGGCCATCGTCTACGAGCGCCAGGGAGTGGACCTTCCGGCCATGTTCATGCCCATGGACTCCCTGCAGTCCATGAGCAAGGCCTTCCTCCGCACGAGCAAGACCGGCACGGTGACCAGCATGGGGTTCTCTCCGTCGTGGAACCCTGATTTCCTCACGCTGAGCGCCCTGTTGTCCGGCGCGCACCTGCGTCCGGGCCGAAACGGGCTTCCCGCGTGGGATGACGGCGGCCTCTCCAAGACCGTGGAGCTGACCCGCAACTGGCTGGACGGGATCAACGGGGGGGCGGACACGGATGCCGCCTTCTCCCTGCGCAACCTCGTGATGCCCTGGTACAAGCTCCTGTCCACCGGCAAGACGCAGTTCGCGCTGGTGTCCTTCCGCGATTTCTTTGCCCTTCCCGACGAGGAGAGGCGGGACTTCGACTTCCGCTGGATGTCCCAGGACGGGATCATCCCCGTGCCGGACGATGTCCTGTTTGCCGGCGTGCTGCGAAGCTCCCGGGACAAGGCGGGCGCCAAGGCGTTCCTGCAGTGGTTCTGCAGCCTTCCGGTCCAGCTCAGCATGCTCTCCGTCAACCAGTCCCGGCGCATCGGCGTGTTTGCCATCACGGACGGGTTTCCGGCCTGGAAGAGCATCGATGAGAAAGATCTTCCTGCCCGCTATCCGCTGCTGCTGGGGCACATCCCCCAGGAGAACCTGCTCCTGTTTCCAGAAACGCTCCCGGACAACTGGGTGAAGATACGGGATGGCGTCGTGGACCCGTGGATCCTGGACGCGGCCGCGGGAAAGTCAGCCGACACGCTGGAAAAGCGCCTGGAAGACTGGCAGAGCTCCCAGAAAAAGTAGCATCGGAATGTCCGCCGGGGCCCCCCGGAGGCGGCCCGGAACGCTTTCAATTGACACGGCCCGGCTTCTGTGTTTATGATAGCCCCATAAGATAATCCTACCCCAGGAGGTTGCCTATGGCGACGGTAGAGCTTCGAAACATCAGCAAGGTCTACGAGGGGGGGGTCAAGGCAGTCGACAACGCCAACCTTACCATTAATGACAAGGAGTTCGTTGTCCTCGTTGGCCCCTCGGGTTGCGGCAAGACCACCACGCTGCGCATGGTGGCAGGGCTGGAGGAGATTTCCGGCGGTGAGCTGTACATCGACGGAAAGCTCATGAACGACGTGGCGCCAAAGGACCGGGACATCGCCATGGTGTTCCAGAACTACGCGCTGTATCCCCACATGACCGTGTACGACAACATGGCGTTCGGTCTGAAGATCAGGAAGTACCCCCGGGCGGAGATCGCCACCCGCGTCCACGAGGCGGCGGGAATCCTGGACATCGAAGAGCTGCTGGACCGCAAGCCCAAGGCGCTTTCCGGCGGCCAGCGCCAGCGCGTGGCGGTGGGCCGCGCCATCGTGCGCAAGCCCAAGGTGTTCCTGTTCGACGAGCCGCTGTCCAACCTGGACGCGAAGCTGCGCGTGCAGATGAGGGCGGAGCTGTCCGCCCTTCACCACCGTCTGCAGGCCACGATGATCTACGTGACGCACGACCAGATCGAGGCCATGACCATGGGGGACCGCATCGTGGTCCTGAAGGACGGCCTCATCCAGCAGATCGGGACCCCGCTGGGCCTGTACAATACGCCCGTGAACCGGTTCGTGGCCGGCTTCATCGGCTCCCCGCCCATGAACTTCTGCAAGGTCAGCCTGAAGATGGAAGCCGGCAAGCTGCTCGCGGACGAGGGCTCGTTCCGCCTGGAGCTCACGCCCCAGCAGACGGAAACGCTGCGCAACTACGCGGGCAAAGACGTGATCCTCGGGGTGCGGCCGGAAGACCTGCTGTACACCGAGCAACCGGAGCGCGCCAACAACATCGCCAGCAAGGTGGAGGTCATTGAACCGCTGGGTTCCGAGATCCACCTCTGGGTAAGCACCAAGAGCAACCAGCTCGTGGCCAAGGTGGCTCCCCGGCACGTGTTCCACATCGGGGACA
>DASRZR010000340.1:0-6592 GCA_035686185.1 Spirochaetia bacterium
CGGCACGGAAGCCGCACGTACACCGACATCATGAAGACCGAGGCCCTGAAGCAGGCGCTGGACGCGCACGGCTTTGACGCCGCGTTCGGCGGCGCCCGGCGTGACGAGGAAAAGTCGCGGTCCAAGGAGCGTGTGTTCTCCTTCCGGGACCGCAATCATCGCTGGGATCCCCGCAACCAGAGGCCCGAGCTGTGGAACATCTACAACACGCGGGTCCGCAAGGGGGAGAGCCTGCGCGTGTTCCCGCTTTCGAACTGGACCGAGCTGGACGTGTGGCTGTACATCTACTACGAGAACATTCCCGTGGTGCCGCTGTACTTCGCCCGGCCGCGGCCGGTGGTCAGGCGGGACGGCACGCTCATCATGGTGGATGACGAGCGGCTCCCGCTGAATGACGGGGAGCAGCCCGAGATGAGGAAGGTGCGCTTCCGGACGCTGGGCTGCTATCCGCTCAGCGGCGCCATCGAGTCGGAGGCGGAGACGCTTCCGGACCTGATCCAGGAGATGTTCTCCTCACGGGTCTCGGAGAGGCAGGGCCGGCTCATCGATTTCGACCAGTCCGCCGCCATGGAAGAGAAGAAGAAGCAGGGGTACTTCTAGTGCTCGTAGATCAGTCGTTCGAGCATTTCCTGTCCCGAAATCTCGACAAGGACATGCTTCGATTCATCACCTGCGGGAGCGTGGATGACGGCAAGAGCACGCTCCTGGGCCGGCTGCTCCACGACAGCCAGGCGATCTACGAGGACCAGCTCGCCGCCATTCGGACCGACAGCCGCCGCTACGGCACCACGGGACAGGAACCGGACCTCGCGCTCCTGCTGGACGGCCTGCAGGCCGAGCGCGAGCAGGGGATCACCATCGACGTTGCCTACCGCTATTTCTCCACGGACAAGAGGAAGTTCATCATCGCCGACACGCCGGGGCACGAGCAGTATACGCGCAACATGGCCACCGGCGCCTCCACGGCGGACCTCGCGGTGATCCTCGTGGACGCCCGAAAAGGCATCCAGCGCCAGACCCGGCGGCACACCCATATCGTGGCCGCGATGGGGATCCGCTACGTGGTGGTGGCCGTGAACAAGATGGACCTCGTGGAATGGCGGCAGGCCCGGTTCAACGAGATCCGGGAGGAATACTCGAAGCTGGCGGCCAGCCGGGAGTTCGCGCAGGTCCGCTACGTGCCGCTGTGCGCGCTGCGGGGGGACAACGTCGTAAAGGCGAGCAGCCACATGCCGTGGTACACGGAGGGGACGCTGCTGGCCTACCTCGAGCGTGTCACGATCGAACGGCCGGATACCGGCGTGGGGCTTCGCTTTCCCGTGCAGCTCGTGTCCCGGCCCCACCAGGACTTCCGCGGTTACTGCGGCACGGTGGGCTCGGGCTCCCTGACGACCGGACAGCGCGTGCGCGTGCTGCCCTCCGGGCTGGAGACCACGGTGGCGGGGATCTTCGACGGCTGCGGCCCCATCGAGTCGGCCGCGGAGGGGCAGGCCGTGACCGTCACGCTTGCCGACGAGGTGGACGCCGCGCGCGGCTCCCTGCTGGTGGAGCCCGGCGACCCCCTGGCCCCGACGGACAGCGCCACGTGCCGCCTCGTGTGGATGTTCGAACGGCCGCTGCGCCCGGGGGACCTGTACGACTTCAAGTTCGGCGTCCAGACCTGTCCCGGCGTGGCTCAGGAGATCGTCTCCCAGATCGACATGGAGAACGACGTGCGCGCGCAGGCCGACGAGCTTTCCATGAACGACGTAGGCCACGTGAAGATCCGCCTGCAAACCCCCGTCCTGCTGGATGAGTACTCCCGCTGCCGGTGGACCGGCTCGTTCATCATGATAGACCGGGTGACGAACATGACGGCGGGTGCCGGGATGATCGTCAGCGACGCGGCGGAGCCCGCGGCCGGGTTCGGGGCCGGGGTCTTCTGGCACCACCAGAGCGTGACGAAGCACACGCGCGCCAAGGTCAAGAAGCAGAGCCCGTGCATCGTGTGGTTCACCGGGCTGAGCGGGTCCGGCAAGTCCACTATTGCCAACGCGCTGGAGCGGCGGTTGTGCGCGCTGGGCTACCACACGTACCTGTTGGACGGGGACAACCTGAGGCACGGCTTGAACCGGGACCTGGGCTTCGGGCCCGCGGACCGGTCGGAGAACATCCGGCGGGCCGGCGACGTGGCCCGGCTCATGGTGGATGCCGGGCTCATCGTCCTGTGCGCGTTCGTTTCCCCTTACCGGCGTGACCGGGACGCCATCCGCGCTTCCGTGGAAAGCGGCGAGTTCGTGGAGGTCCACGTGGCCACCCCGCTGGCAACCTGCGAGCTGCGGGACAAGAAGGGCCTGTACAAGAGGGCGCGCGCCGGGCAGCTCAAGGGACTCACCGGTATCGATTCGCCCTACGAAGCGCCGCAAGATCCTGACGTGCTTTTGGACGCCGCCACGCAGTCCGTGGAGGACTGCGCGCTGAAGGTCCTGGGCTACCTGCTCCGGGAACGCGCTACGGACGGATAGAGAGCGCGGCCTTAGCATCGTACGCGTTGACCGCCTCCGGTCTACCAGTCTTTCATCTCTTCGGCCATCCGGTGTATCTTTTGGGAAGCGGTGAAACTCCCCATGGCCAAGCACTGGACACTCGCTGCGGCTCTCCTATGCACCGTTTCCCTGGCCTGCCCGGGCCAGGCGGTGGACTTGAACACGTATTACGCCTACCCGTGGTCGCTGGGGTTCTCGTTCGACAACTTCACGCCGTACGGCGGCACGCAGATCCAGCCGAGCGTCTACTACGGGCTTTCCGGCATCGCGCGGATTCCGCTGCCGTTTGCCCCCCAGTTCCAGGCGTTCGGCAAGGTGGGGTACAACTCGTTCTCCGTCCTGCAGACCTCCGCGGACGTGAAGTTCCAGAACTCGCAGTTCACGATCATGCCGGGGGTGGGATGGTCCACCCGGTTCTCCAAGAACTTCGAGGTGGGGGCGGACCTCGGCATCGGCTACCAGATGCTGTACTTCCCGGACCTGAACGTGCTTTCCAGCGGCTCCCAGGCGTCGCGCACGGACAACATCATCGCCTCCCTCGGCGCGCACGTGTCCCTGGACCCGGCGTACAGCTTCAGCATCGACGTGTCCCCGACGCTCACGTACCGCTACGCGCTGCAGCCGCTCACGCAGTTCAACGGCCTCACGTTCGGGATCGGCGCGGCGGTGAACTACCGCTTCGGGGATGACCCGGATGCCCCGAAGGCGTCCATCCGCAGCATCAGTTTCGCGGACGTGACGTTCCCGCCGCTGTTCGCCGCCATGCAGAGCTACTACGCCAAGAACCCGTTCGCCAAGGTGCAGATCAAGAACGTGGAGAAGTTCCCGATCACCGACGTGCAGGTCTCTTTCACGCAGGCCGGCTACATGGACGTGCCCACCAAGCTGAAGACCATCCCCACGCTGGAGCCGGGAAAGACGGTGGACATTCCCGTGGTGGCGTCCTTCAACGGCGAGGTGTTCAACACGAACGGGGACACGCCGCTGAACGGCGAGATCACGGTGGAGTACACGTCCCACAACCGGCCCGCCAAGCAGTCCCTCCCGGTGAGCTACACGCTGTACGACCGCACCTCGATCTCCTGGGACGATGACCGCAAGGAGGCGGCGTTCATCACCAAGGCGGACACGGCGCTGCGCAACTACGCCACGTTCATCCGCCAGGCGGTGAAGGACCGCACCATCCCCGGGTACAGCGAGCCCGTGCAGACCGCCATGGCGGTGTTCTATTCCCTGAAAGAGCTGGGCGTGATCTACCAGCTTGCCCTTACCTCCTCGTTCGCCCAGGCGCAGGCCAACCCGCTCACCGTGGACCATGTGCACCTTCCCCGGGAGACGCTGCAGCGCAAGGCGGGAGACTGCAGCGACCTCACCGCCCTGTTCTGCGCGATCATGGAGTCCGTGGGAATCCCCACGGGGTTCATCACCGTGCCCGGTCACATCTACCCGGTGTTCGGCACCAAGGTAGCAACGGCAAACTACAAGGACCTGCACCCGGACAAGTCCATGACGTTCGACGTGGACGGGGAGCTGTGGATCCCGGTGGAAATGACGATGGTGGGGACCTCGGACTTCCTCACCGCCTGGCGAAAGGGCGTGGAGGAATGGCAGGCGCTGGACTCCGACACGAAGGACCGCGCCATCTTCTTCACCGCGAAGGCGCAGGAGGTGTTCCGCCCCGTGGGCCTGAAGGAGGAAGACCTCGGCCTGCAGTATGGGGACGCCACGAAGATCGCAAACAACTTCCGCGACGAGGCGGACAAGCTCGTGGACACGGTCATCGACAGCTACACGAAGGTGGCCACGGACAGCAACGCGAAGTCGGACTACAACCGCCTGGGGATCGTCTGCGCGCAGTACGGGCGCTGGGACCAGGCCGCCAAGGCGCTGAACACGGCGCTCGCCCTTGATCGCAACTACCTCAGCGCCGAGGTGAACCTCGGCAACGTGTACTTCCTGCAGCAGAACTACCAGGATGCGCTGCGCGTGTTCCAGCAGGCGAGGGACTCCCTGGAGGGCGACGGGCGCCAGGCCACGTCCCTGTACGCGAAGGTGCTGCTCAACATCTCGCGCTCGTACTACGAGCTGGAGGACTACCCCAACGCCTCCAACTGGTACGACAAGGCGGCGTCGGTTGATCCCAGCGTGGTGAACACCTTCGAGTACATCAAAAACGGACAGGGCGGG
Source organism: Spirochaetia bacterium (assembly GCA_035686185.1). Classification (GTDB taxonomy): domain Bacteria; phylum Spirochaetota; class Spirochaetia; order SZUA-6; family Fen-1364; genus Fen-1364. The sequence continues at coordinate 4,713 of DASRZR010000340.1, forward strand.
GCCGGGCCGCGTGCCGCCGCGCAGTCCGGGCCGCAGGTGCTGTTCGCCACCGGCGAGGACTGAGGCTCGTGGTACCGCTCGCGGGAAGGCGTCGAAGCGTCCCCGGGATGCTTCTCGCGGCAGGAGCGGTGCTTGCGGCGTGCGTGGCCCTTTCCGCGGCCGTCGTTCCTCCCGTCCTTTCCGTCGTGATCGATTCTCCCATCGACGGGAGCATCTTCTACTCCCGGATCCTTCTCAGCGGTCACATCAAGGGGGCGGCCGCCGACGTGCAGTCCCTGCAGTGGAGCATTGAGGGCACCGGCCGCAGCGGCACGCTGGCGCTGACACCGGGCGGCGTGTTCTGTGCGCGCGTCCCGCTGGACGGCCTGCATGCGAACCTGACCGTGACGGTCACCGCCCGGCTCACCGTGGGAGGCACGCGCAGCGCTTCCGTGCAGCTCGTGGACCGGCGAGCCGGGCCGTTCGTGTACATCCAGTCCCCGCCGTCGGGCGTGACCTACACGTCTCGCGTGAGGATCACCGGACAGGTCCGCGGACCGGTGGAGCTGGATGATCCGCTTGGCGAGGTGGCGTCCCTGGGCTGGTCGGTGGACGGGACCTCGCTCGGGGGCCCGTTGTCCTTCGGACGGGACGGCGCTTTCGATTTCTCCCTTTCCACCGTGGGCCTGCACGGCCCGGTATCTGTCAGCATTCACGGAACGGACAGGAACGGCCACCAGTCCACCGCCCGGCTGGTGCTGCGGGACCGGCCCTCCGGACCGCCGCTGGTGCTTTCTGCTCCCGCGGATGGCTCGCGCTACGGTTCGACGGTGGCAGTGTCCGGGCGCGTGGGAGATCTGTCCGATCCCTCGGGCTCTCCCCGCGAGGTAAAGAGCCTTTCCTGGCGGCTGGCGGACCAGCCTTCCGTGTCCGGGGCCGTTCCGCGGCAGCCGGACGGCAGCTTCTCCTTCTCTTTTGCCCCGCAGGGGCAGAACGGGCCCCTCACCATCGAGGTGGTGGCGGAGGACAGAAACGGCCGAACCACGACGACCGCGCTTCACCTGGAAGGAGCCACGGCCGCCATCGCGGCGGCAGCGCCCCCCCCGTCGTCGCCGGCCGCGACCCCCGCGCCGGCGGCTCCTGCCGCCCCGGTGGCGCCCGCCGCGCCGGTGAAGGCGGCCCCTCCCGGTCCCCCCGTGAAAATCTCCTCTCCGGCAGCGAACGGGTTCTACAAGGACATCACGGTCGTGGAGGGGAAGGTGGAACTCGCCGCCGGGGCGGAGCTGAAATCGTTCACGTTCAGCGTGTCGGGCCACGATCGCAGCGGGAAAGTGGCGACGGACAGCAGGGGCGCATTCAAGCTTCCGTTGGACCTGTCGGACATCACGGGCGACCTGTCGCTTGTCCTGACGGCGGAGGACGCCGCCGGGGGGGTGACGCAGGTCTCCCTGCCTCTGCACGACGGCCGGCTGAAGCCGGGGATCACGCTGCTGGAGCCGGCCACCACCGGCGGCACCTACGGGTCAGCCGTCCGGGTGGCCGGTACCGTCCAGGATCCCTACGCGGGGCTCGCGGGCATGGAAGGGATCGACTCGGCGAGCTGGCTGTTGTCCCCGGTGACGCTGCGCAAGGGATCCAACCCTTCCCGCGGAACCATCACGCTGGCAGCCGACGGGTCGTTCCGGTTCACGCTGCCGGCTACCGGACTCACCGGCCGTCAGGACCTCACGCTGACGGCCCTCAGCAAGAACGGCAACCGGACCGACCTCACGGTGCGGCTCGAGCAGAGCGACGGAGACCTGCCGTCGTTCCATGTCGAGCCCGCAGACCGCAGCGCCACGGCCGCCTGGGACCCCGTTCCATTCGTGAAGCGCTATGACCTGGTGTGGGGGCCCGCTGAC
>DASRZR010000341.1:0-18643 GCA_035686185.1 Spirochaetia bacterium
GCGGTATCCACGACGTACACGGCCACCAGCTTCAGCCGGTAGCTGCGCGCCAGGGCGATGGCGTACTTGGCCGCGTTGACGGACGCTTCGGACCCGCTCACGGCCACCACGACCGTCCTCCACATCTCCTTCATACCCTGTCCCCCAGCAGCTTCGCTTTGAGGATCTTCTGCACGAAGAAGACCTCCCGCTCCCGCTCCTCCAGGACCCCCTCGATGAACTTCCGCGTCTCCTCGACGTCCGGAATCACGATCTTCTCCAGGGCGTTCACCCGGCGCTGGGTCTTTCTCACTTCCTTTGCCAGCCGCCACACCATTGTGCGGATCTCCGCCATCCGCGCCAGCAGCTTCAGCAGCTCGAAGAACTCCACGGTGGTGGCGTCGCAGGCGGCGCTGGTGTTCATGAACGAGTACTTCAGCTCCATGCGCGGCATGCCCACTTCCACGGTGGGAAGCGGAATGCCCATGAGCCTGGACGGCTTCTCCCGGGTGGAATACTCGAAGAAGATGCCGGCGCTCACGTCCCGTGCCGTCTCGTGCCCGATGCGGGCCAGCATCCCCTTGAGCGAGCCGTACGCGCTGACGACCCGCCGATCCAGGTCGTGCTCCAGCAGCTTGACCTCCTCCACGAGCCGCATGAGCTCCATGATGAGGATCTCACGCTTCTGCTCCAGCAGCTCGAAGCCTTCCCGGGCTGTCGTGAGCTGCTCGCGGACGGCAAAGAGGTTCGATTTTGTCGGAGGAACGTCGTACTTCGCCATGCTAGCGGCGCGCGGCGGGCGCGGCCTCCTTGGGGTAGTACTTCGTGATCATCTCTTCCCGGATGCGGTACAGCTCCGTCCGCGGCAGCGCCGTGAGGATCTTCCAGCCGATGTCCAGCGTCTGGCCGATGCTTCGGTTCTCATGCTCCCCCTGGGCAAGGAACTCGCGCTCGAAGCGGTCCCCGAAGGCCAGGTACATCTTGTCCAGGTCGGACAGCTCTTCCTCCCCGATGACCGACGCCAGTGACCGGATGCTGCGCACCCGGGAGTAGCTGGCGAACAGCTGCGAGGAGAGCTCCTTGTGGTCATCCCGCGTCATGCCGGGCCCGATGCCGTCTTTCATCAGGCGGGACAGCGAAGGCAAGCCGGCCACGGGCGGGTAGATGCCTTTCTGGAACAGCTCCCGGTCCAGGACGATCTGCCCCTCCGTGATGTATCCCGAGAGATCGGGCACGGGGTGCGAGATGTCGTCGCTGGGCATCGTGAGCACCGGAATCTGGGTGATGGAGCCCTTCGAGGTCTCGATCTTGCCCGCGCGCTCGTAGAGGGACGCGAGGTCCGAGTACAGGTAGCCCGGGTAGCCCTTGCGGGACGGGATCTCCCCGCGGATGGTGGAGACCTCCCGCAGCGACTCGCAGTAGTTCGTCATGTCGGTCATCACGACGAGAACGTGCATGTCGCACTGGTAGGCAAGGTATTCCGCGGCCGTCAGAGCGCAGCGGGGAGTGATCAGCCGCTCGATGGACGGGTCATCCGCCAGGGACAGGAACATCACGACGTTGGCGAGCACGCCGCTGGCCTCGAAGGAATCGATGAAGAAGCGCGCCACGTCGTACTTCACGCCCATGGCGGCGAACACCATGACGAACGGCTCGTCCGAGGTGAGGATCCTGGCCTGCCGGATGATCTGCGCCGCCAGGCGGTTGTGCGGGAGCCCGTTGCCGGAGAAGATCGGCAGCTTCTGCCCGCGTATCAGCGTGTTCATCCCGTCGATGCAGGAGATGCCTGTCTGGATGAAGTCCTTGGGATACGTGCGGGCATCCGGGTTGATCGGGATGCCGTTCACGTCCAGGCGCGTGGAGCTCCACGGCTCCGGATAGCCGTCCATGGGCTTGCCCAGGCCGTCGAAGACGCGCCCCAGCATGTCCTTGGAGACACGCAGGTCCACGGGTCGGCCGGTGAACTCCACGGCGGAGAACTCCGTGGACAGCCCGGTGTTGGAGCCGAAAATCTGCACGGCCACGGCGGTCTCCGAGATCTCGATGATGCGCCCGGCGCGCTCCCCGCGCGCCCGGTCGTACACCCGCACCAGGTCCCCCAGCCCCACGTCCTCCGTGCGCTGGAGGATGATGATCGGGCCGTCCACCTTGGTGAGGCCGCGGTATTCCAGGCCCTTCATTTCTTGTAGCTCCTCTCCAGGTCGTCCATCTCCCGCGCCAGGAGCTCTTCCAGCTCCGCGAACTTCGCAAGCTCCTCGTTGCGGATCGTGGAGCGGGCCCGCACGATGCGCTCCAGGCAGGACAGCTCGCGGATCTTCAGCAGGGGAGCCCCCATCTGGATGAGGGAGAGCGCCCGGGCGTGGAAGTCCATCATCAGCTTCAGGATCCGCACCTGCTTGTCCGGCACGCAGAACATGTCCACCTCGTCGTAGGCGTTCTGCTGGAGGAACCCGTTCTTGATCATCTCCGCCGTGACGAGGATGAGCCGCTGGTTGTCCGGCAGCGCGTCCGGACCGATCAGCTTCACGATCTGGCTGAGACGCTGCTCGCGTTTCAGCAGCTCGATGGCCTTCTCCCGCGCGTCGTTCCAGTCCGGGTTCACCTTTTCCCACCAGCCGCGGATCTCCTCTGCGTATTCGCTGTAGGAGTCGATCCAGGAAATGGCCGGATAGTGGCGCGCGTTTGCAAGCTCCCGATCCAGCGCCCAGAAGCAGCGGATGAACCGCTTGGTGTGCTGCGTCACGGGCTCGGAGAAGTCGCCGCCGGGCGGGGATACCGCGCCGATGACCGAGATGGAGCCTTGCCGGTCTCCGAGCGTCGTCACCTTGCCGGCCCGCTCGTAGAACTCCGCCAGGCGCGTCGGCAGGTAGGCGGGGAACCCCTCGTCCGCGGGCATCTCCTCCAGGCGGCCCGACAGCTCGCGCAGCGCTTCCGCCCAGCGGGAGGTGGAATCCGCCATGATGGCCACGTCGTAGCCCATGTCGCGGTAGTACTCGGCCAGCGTGACCCCCGTGTAGATGGAGACCTCGCGTGCCGCCACGGGCATGTTGGACGTGTTGGCGATCAGGACCGTCCGCTCCATGAGTGACTTGCCGGTCCGCGGGTCCTGGATCCGGGGGAACTCGGTGAGCACGTCCGTCATCTCGTTCCCGCGCTCTCCGCACCCGATGTAGACGATGATGTCGGCGTCACACCACTTGGCAAGAGCGTGCTGCGTCATCGTCTTTCCCGTCCCGAACCCGCCGGGAATCGCCGAGGTGCCGCCCCGTGAGATGGGGAACAACACGTCGATGACGCGCTGGCCCGTGACCAGCGGCTCATCCATGCTCATCTTCTGCACGTACGGCCGCGCTTTGCGCACGGGCCAGAAGTGAGACATGCTCATCTGGCGTCCGCCGGCAAAGCGGAGGATCGTATCCGTGATCGTGTAGTCGCCCTCCGGGGCCACCCACTCGATCTTCGAGCTGTGGAACTCGGGAGGCACGGCCACCTTGTGCACGATCGTGGCCGATTCCCGGACCTCCCCCACGATGGTTCCGGGCACCGGGGTCTCACCGGCTTTGGCCGACGCCACGAAGTGCCACTTCTTCTCCGTGGAAAGCGGCGGGATCTTCACCCCGGGGTTGATGAACCCTCCGGAGATCCGCTTGATCTCCGTGAGCGGCCTCTGGATGCCATCGTAGATCTGCCCGAGAAGGCCGGGGCCCAGGTGCACCGAGAGCGGGCGCTCCAGGGACCAGGCGCTCTCCCCCACGCGCATTCCGGTGTTGTCCTCGTAGATCTGGATGGTGGCGGAGTCTCCCTCCAGACGGATGATCTCCCCGATGAGGCGCTTTTCCCCGATCTCCACCACGTCGTACAGGCCGCTTCCACCGAGGCCGGTGGCCTTGATGATGGGGCCGTTGATGCGAACAACCTTTCCTTCAATCATGTCTGCACATCTTTTCCCAGCAGGGCCGTCAGGAGCTCTTCGCGGTGTTCCTCCAGCAGGAGGGCGGCAAGCTCCTTCAGCGTCGCGCGAAGCCGACGGCCGGCGTCCGCGGTCTCCACGATGACACCGGTGCCCGCCTCGGCGGCGGCTTCCGGCTCCAGCGCCTCCACCTTCTTCACCACGGCGCCCGGCACGTTGGAAGTGACGATCCCGCGCGCCTCCTCCGCCGTGATGCCGGCGAAGCGCACCACGAGATCCTTGCCGGCAAGCACCGACGCCGCGCGGGCCACCAGGCCACCCAGCACCCGGTCCCGATCACGGGGGCTGAAGGACTGGAACAGCTCGCCCAGGGCCGTGTCCACGGAGCGCGCGTAGAACGCCAGGCGCAGGCGCTTGAGGTCCAGCGGGATCGAGGCCGCCAGGTCCGCGCGCAACTGCGAAAGCCGGGCGTCCCGCGCCGCGTCCATGCGCGCCAGCTCCTCCTGGGAGCGCCGCTCCGCCTCCGCGCGCAGCGTGGCGGCCTCCTTGCGGGCCGCTTCCACGATCCGTCGGGCCTTGGCCCGCGCGTCCTCCAGGATCTGTGCCTCCAGCGCCTCGCTGGACTTCACCGTTTCCATCTCAAGCTGCTCCTACACGTGGATTCCCACGGCGTCGCGGATCGAGTCCACGAGGCTGGTGCGTCCTTCCTGGTGGCCCGCGAGTCCCGGAACCTCCACGATGAGGGGATACGCGCCCCCCATCTGCCAGTCCAGCACCTCCCGGGGAATCATGGCGGTCACCTCCTCGCTCAGGACGAGGATCTTCGCCTCCCCCTGCCGCGTCACCTGGTGGAACGCCTCGCGTGCCTCTTCCGCCGTTGTCACGACGGTGCCCGGCACGCCGACGAACCGGAACCCGATGGCGAGGTCCTCCGACCCGATGAAATGAAACGCCATTCCGTCAGGCAGAGAGGATCATCAGGGCGACGATGAACCCCCACAGCGCGATTCCTTCCGCGAGCCCCACGAACGGGAGCGCCCGGCCGCCAAGGTCCGGGTTCTCACTCATGGCCGCCAGCGCCGAGGCGCCGATCTGCCCGACCGCGACGCCGGCGCCGAGCGTGGCCATGCCGACCGCCAGGGCCGCCGCGATGTACTTCAGCGCGGCTCCCGATACTGCCGGCGCCGCGGCGGGCGCGGCCTGGGCAAACAGGACCGGCGCGGCCCCCACGAGCATCAAGGCGAGGGTCACCAGGGTACGCTTCTTCACTTCACACCTCCCGAAGAACGAAGAATGAACGGGGAGAATTGTTCTCCCGTGTCACCGAAGAACTTGGAAAAGAACTCGTAGTACTGCAGCCTCACGACCTGGATCGTCACGATGAGCCCTTCCAGCACGATGATGATGGAGTTCCCGATCAGGATCACCAGGATGCGGTACACGAGGCCCGCGGGGGCGCCGGCCACCATGTCCGACAGCAGGAAGATGATCGTGCTGAGCACCGTGTGGGCCAGCGCAAAGGCGGCCACGCGGAGGAAGGACACGGAGTTCGACACATAGTAGATGGTGGATTCGAGGATCTCCACGATCCCTTCCATCACGAAGGCAAAGAGGCCGTCCTTGAGGAGCGGCCGGTGACCGCGGATGGCGTGCACGAGCGGGTGGCGGAACACGAGCGCCAGCAGCGGGATGGCGATGGCAACGAGGTCCACGATCCCCAGCGGCGCGCCGTGGGCCACCATCCGGACCGCAACGAAGAGGACGTACCAGAAGAACAGCGCTCCCGCGGCCCCCGTCTTGGACAGCAGCGCCTCCTCCCAGTCTCCCCGCCGGGCCATGTTGAGGATGTTGATGAGAAGCCCGATGGAATTGATCACCGCTCCGATGCCGATGGTGACGCCGAAAAACAGGATGATCTTCTGGAAGCCCTGCAGCGAAATGACGTGGTCAATGGGTCTCCCCACCAGCGCTCCCGTGACCGCGCGGCTCAGCGGCTCCAGGACGTGCTCGTTGGCGAAGAACGAGCCGTAGAGGAAGCCGCTCACCATGGAGGCGGCGCCCACCAGGATGAACGTGGTCCCGAAGTGCTTTCGACGATACGACTCGAACGACGGGACCCGGCCGCTTGCGATCAGCAGGCCGATGACCAGCCCGACGAATCCCTGCCCCACGTCCCCGAACATGATGGCAAAGAGAATGATGAACATGACCGCTACGAAAGGCGTGGGATCCACGGTGCCATACAGCGGCACGCCGTAGGAGAACACCATCCGGTCGAAACCGCGGACGACCCGGCCGTGCGGAGTGGACACCGGCACCTTGACGCGGCCCGCTTTCACGTCCGGCAGCTCCTGGGGATCGAACACGCGCAGGGCGATGCGCCCGCCGGTAAGGGACTGCAGTCGGCCGGTGACCTCCGCCACCCGCCGTCGGGGTATCCACCCCGTCACCTTCTGCACGCTTCCGGAGGAGGCCAGCCCCTGCTTGGCAGCGTCGATGGCGGCGCACAGCTCAAGCTCCGCGGCCAGCTCGCCCATCTCGTGTTCCCGCTCCGCCCGGAATGCCTGTTTGCGGGCCTCCAGGCCGGAAAGGACACCCTCGGCCTGCTCCAGCTCGGCCTGTATCCCCGCAAGGATCTCCGCGGGAAGGCCCGTACGCTCCTGCGGCAACTGGACGGGCTGAAACTCGCACCGGGCAAGCTCGGAATCCAGCGCCCAGCGCCCCTTGCGGGCCGAGACGGCCAGCAGGAAGCCCGGCGTTGCCAGGGGGATGATCACGGCCCTGCCCTCGAGGTTGCGCTCCACCTCGGGCAGGCGCTCGGGCGACACGGAGCCCATCCGCACCGCGAGGTGACTCAGGTCACTGATGTCCGCAAGCGGGACACCGAGATGCCGGTAGGCTGACAGCCCGTCCGCGGATTGCGTGAGGCGCAACCGCCTCTGCACCAGCTCCGTCTCTTCGTCGATCAGCGGCCGGGCAGCGGCAAGCAGCTCGGAGGCCCGGCGGGCAAGCTCCGCGCGATCCGGGGCTTCCACCGCGCGGGTGCCGCTCGGCAGCTCCTCGGCGCCCAGGAACCGGGCGAGCGCCTGCAGCTTCTGGCGAAGCTCGGCGGTGTCGTGCTCTTCCGCGGCAAGGTCCCGGGCCTCCCGGGGCTCCGCGATGAGCTGGAGGCAGCCCGCGAACCCCAGGTAGCGCAGCACGCTGTCCGCGTCGCTCTTGAGGACCAGGAGCTCAAGCCCCTTCATCGGCTCGGTGAACAGCATCAGCGTATCCCCGCCAGGCTGGCAGCCTCGGCTTCCGGAATGCCCAGGTGAAGCGCCTCCGCCGCAATGCTGAGTATCGAGGCCTCGTGCTCCTTGAGACGGAAGTACGCCACCAGGGGACCCAGCGTGAACGGATGCTGGTGGAAGGCCTGGTGGGCCCGCACATACAGGAGCCGGGAGGAAGCCTGCTCCGCGCGCAGGGGGTCAGGAGACTGGAATGTCTCCCCGAGCTGGTCCTCCAGGAGCGGCGCGTAGCGCCACCGCCGCCATTCGTCGGCGGAGTCTGCCGGCAGCGTGAACGCGTCCCTCAGGGCGTCCCGTACGGCGGCGCTGGAGCCCGGGATAAGCAGCCCGGCGGACGCCTCCGCGTCCATGTGAAAGAAGAATCGAAGCCGCAGGACACGCACCGCATTCTCCAGCCCGGTCTCGGCCCTTGCCAGCCTGAGGACGGGCATGCGGTCCGCGGCCGGCAGTCCGCGGGCAAGGTCGAACAGCCGCTCATAGTAGTGCTGGTCTACCTTGCTCTCCACCTCCGCGTCGGTGGAGTTGCCGACGCTCTTCAGCACCCACGCGTATTCACTGGCGGCCAGCGTCTTCTCCGCGTTACGCGGGTCCGGCCGGCGGAATCCGGACCAGCCCGCGAGGTTCCAGATTCGTGAGTCGTCCCGTGTTCCGTGGGCCGCCGCGCGTGCCAGCGTCTTCACCGAGCGGTACTCGATACGGCGCGCCACGTGCACGAGGAGGTCCGGCGGATCATCCAGGTAGTCGAGGACCCTCACCATCGCGTCCACCGACGCCTGGACGATGCGGGACTCCACCTCCACGGGAAGCGGCGCGGGGGCGGAAGAGGCGTGCGCGCCGGGGAAAAGCCGCTCCGACAGGTCCGCAAGCGATTTCAGGCGCAGGAGGTCCCGGTATGACTCCCCCGCCCAGGAATGCGCCATGACGCCGCAGACCTTGGCATGCAGGAAGGCGTACCGGGAAGTCCGGCTCATTCCTTTCCCTTTTCCATGAATGACAGGGCAGCGGCGCGGAAGGCGGCAACGTCCCCGCGGCGCTTCTCCAGGGTTTCCTTCTCCGCCTGCGTGCGCTGCCGGCGCTCCTCCTCCAGGCGGGCACGCTCCGCGGCGAGTGCCGCTTCGTTCTCGGAGGCGCGTGTCTTCAGTCGCTCGGTGTGCTGGCGCTGCGCCTCCTGTCGGGCCCCGGCCACGAGGCGTCCCGCCTCGGTTTCCGCTTCCGTGATGAGCGATGCCGCGGTCTTCTCGACCCCCAGGAGCTTCTGAAGCATGTCAGACATGGAATGCCTTGCCTTTTTGGAGGCGTGGGCGTCGGGCCCGGGGCCAGGGTCGGGCGGTTCGGTGTGGTCCGTTCCGCGGGACCGTGCCGACGGTGGCTACGAGTCCAGTGCCTCCTCGTAGCGGCGCAGGACGGCGTGCACCGCCTCCGGGGTTCCTGCGGCGCAGGCCTCCCGATAGAACTCCGCGTTCTCCACAAGGAGAGCGATCTTCTTCAGCACCGCGAGGTGCGTGCCGGCGTCCTCCTCGGAGCTCACCAGCAGGAACAGCATCCGGACCGGCTCCCCGTCGAGCGACTCGTAGTCGATACCCCGGTCCGAGATTCCCAGGACGCCCAACACGCCCTGGGTAAAGCTCGTCTTGGCATGGGGGACGGCAATCCCCCGCTTGATGCCGGTGGACATCTTGGCTTCCCGCCGGTTTATGGCGTCCAGGATGTCGTCGCGGCAGCGCAGGTCATAGTGCGTCACCAGGAGGTCAACAAGCTCCTCGAAGGCCTCCGGCTTGTCTTCCGCCTCCAGGTGGCACTTGATGCGGGCAGGCGCGAACAGCTCCTGCAGGAGCAGCGCCACCCTACTGGCCCTTTGCGGGGGCCGTCGGAGCAGTGCCGGAGGCGGGGGCCGTTCCCACCGGGGCCGTTCCCGTGGCCGGCGCCGTGGTTGACGCGGCCGGGGCCGTGGCCGGTGCGGCCGGCGTCCCTGTCGAGCCCAGGGGAGCCGCGGTGCCGCTGGTGGCGGGAGCCGGCGCCTGGACCCACCAGCTGTTCTGGCTGGAAGAGTTCAACGCTTCCTGCCGCGCCTTGCTCAGCACGTTCCCCGCGCTGGGCGTGCGGTTGATCCACGCCATGCCGAACACGCAGACCAGGAAGATGGCGGCCATGACCGCGGTGAACCGCGTCAGGACGTTCCCCGAGCGGGAGCCAAAGGCCGTGTTGCTGCCGCCGCCGAAGATCCCTCCGATACCCTCTCCCTGGTCGTCCTGGACCAGCACGACGAGCACCAGCAGGACGGCGCTGACCACCATGATGACGAGAAGAACAATACCAATCAGCCCCATATGCTTTGAGCAACCCCCTGTCTAACTATCGTAGCGCACGATGGGCAGGAACGTCTCCTTCTTCAGCGAGGCGCCGCCCACCAGGGCTCCATCGATGTTTGCCATGCCCATGAGATCCTTCACGTTCTCCGGCTTCACGGAGCCGCCGTACTGGATGAGGAGCGCGTCCGCCGCCGCCCGGCTGTACAGGTCCGTCACCAGCCGACGGATGAATGCATGAACCGCATCCGCGTCCTGCGGCGTGGCGTTCTTGCCGGTGCCGATGGCCCAGACGGGCTCGTAGGCGATGGTCACGCGCAGCAGGTCCTTCTCCGTCACGGAGGCAAGCCCGCCCCGCATCTGTGTTTCCACCACCTTCTCCGTCACCCCGGACTGCCGTTCTTCCAGGGTCTCCCCCACGCAGAGGATGACCTCGAAGCCTTCCGCGAGGGCCAGTCGCACCTTCTTGTTGATCAGGGCGTCGGTTTCCCCATAGGTGTGCCGGCGCTCCGAGTGCCCGAGGATCACCACGGAGACTCCCGCGTCACGAAGCATGCGCAGGGAGACCTCCCCGGTGTGGGCGCCCTCCAGCTCGGAGGCGGCGTTCTGCGCCCCCAGAAGGATCTTGGAGCCTTCCAGGATGCCGCAGACCGCATGCAGCGCCGTGAAGGGAGGGGCGATCATGATCCGCCGATCCTTGAGCGATCCGACTTCCGCCACCAGCGCCTGCGCGAGCGAGATGGCCTCGCTCACGGTCTTGTACATCTTCCAGTTTCCGGCGATGAACTTCTGCCGCATGTCGCCTACTTGTCCTGGAGGGCGACCACGCCGGGAAGCTGCTTGCCTTCCAGCAGCTCCAGGGAGGCCCCGCCCCCGGTGGATACGTGCGTGATGCGATCCGCCAGGTTGAACTGGTTGACGGCCGCCACCGAGTCTCCGCCGCCCACCACCGTGGTACCCTTGCAGTCCGCCACTGCCCGGGCGATGTCCCGTGTGCCCGAGCTGAACTCGGGGAACTCGAACACGCCCATGGGCCCGTTCCACACGACCGTTTTTGCCTTCAGGATCCGGTCCTTGAACAGGGACACGGTCTTCGGGCCGATGTCCAGTGCCATCTTGCCCGCCGGCACGTCCACGCTGTCCACCGGCTCCGCGTGGGCGGTTTCCTTGAACTCCGCGGCCACCAGGTGGTCCACCGGCAGGAGCACCTCGACGCCGGAGGCCTTTGCCTTGTCCAGGAAGGCCTTTGCGGTGGAGGCAAAATCGTCTTCCACCAGGGAGGTTCCCACAGAGTGGCCTTGCGTCTTCAGGAACGTGAACGTCATTCCGCCGCCGATGATCATGCTCGTAACGCGCGGCAGCAGGGACTCCAGGACCTCGATCTTCGTGGAGACCTTGGCGCCTCCGATGACCGCCACGAACGGCTTGGCCGGGTTCTCGAACACGCCGCCCAGGAACTTGATCTCTTTCTCCATCAGGAAGCCGGCGACACCCGGGAGGGTCTTTGCCACGCCTTCCGTGGAAGCATGTGCGCGGTGGGCCGTGCCGAAGGCGTCATTCACGTACACGTCCCCGAGGGACGCAAGCTGCTTTGCAAAGGACGGGTCGTTCTTCTCTTCCTCCGGGTGGAACCGCACGTTCTCCAGGAGCACCACATCGCCCGGCTTCATGGCCTTCACGGCCGCTTCCGCCTGGGGACCGACGCAGTCCGGTGCCAGGGTGACCTTGCGGCCGAGCAGCTCCGACAGGCGGGACGCCACCGGCGCGAGGCTGTTCTCCTTGTCCGGTCCCTTCTTGGGCCGGCCGAGGTGGCTCATCAGGATGAGCGTGGCCCCCTTCTGGTCCAGGATGTAGCGAAGCGTCGGCAGCGCCGCGGTGATCCGAGTGTCGTCCGTGATCTTCCCGTCCTTCAGCGGCACGTTGAAATCGACACGGACCAGCACCTTCTTGTTTCGCAGGTCGATGTCGCGAACAGTCTTCTTGGCCATACGCATGCTCCTTGCGCGTGCGACGGGGTCGCAGGCTCTCTGCCGAAGGGAATTTGCCCGGAGACACCAAAAATATACGGGAACGGCCAGATCGTGTCAACGGACCGCCTTCCGCGGACCGTGCGGCGATCCTACCCCCCGATGTGGAACAGGCGCGTGAGCAGGTTCCCGGACCGCTGTGCGGCGCTCACCGACGGAGCCGCGGGCTTCTGCACCGCGTACACCACCTGGTCTCCCTCGTTCACGTAGTCGAAATAGCCCCGACCCGTGACCGAGCCCTCCGAGACCGCCTCGTCCAGGCCAGTCACCTTGAAGTCTCCCACCACGTCGCTGTCGGCGTAGGTCAGGCCGGGCCCATCCGAGCGCAGGCCGACGCCGCCCTTTCGAACGATGACGAGCGAGTCCCCCTTCTTCACGCCCTGGAAGGATCCGAGGTCGATGGCGCCTTCTCCGAACTTTCGCGCGAGGAGCGTGCCCCGCGGCGAGAGCTGGTCCGCGACCTGGGAGGCGAGCTTCATCAGCGCGTCCCGGACACGATCGTTGCCGGTGCGGGAAGTGGCAAAGCTTGCGATCCGTCCACCGGTCCGCGCGAGGTACAGGTCCACCGTGGCGGAGAACGTGCGGTCCGCCTCGTCGATTCCCAGGAGCAGGAAGTAGTCGTTTCCCGCCGTGCGCGCGGCGCGGAACGCCTGGTCGAACCCGGTGACCGACGGCGGCACGTTCGGCGTGGAGATGGAGTCATAGCGCCCCAGCAGGAACGCCAGGAGCCGCGCCAGGTCATCGCCGGCCAGGGGATGCACGAGCCGGTTCGACGCCGACAGCGTGTACACCGGGATCACGTAGCGCTGGCGGTCCAGGTTGTATTGATCGTAGCCCCAGGAGCGCGAGACGGATTCCGCCAGCGCGCTGGTGAGCCGATCGATCTCGTCGGACACGAACGTGTCCTTCGTGCCGAGCTTGGCCAGCACCTGCAGGTCACTGAGGTACTTGGCCGGGAAGCCGAAGCTCTTGTAGATCCGGGCAAAGCCCACGCGCGCATCCGAGGCCGTGGGATCCAGTACCAGCGCGCGACGATATTCGGCCAGCGCCTTCTCCAGGAACGCCCGCTGCTCGAACGCCTTGCCCTGGGCGGTGTGAAAGGCGCCCATGGCCTGGCGCTGCGGATCGCTCATCGGCAGCGCCTCCACGGCGGCGTTCTCCTGACCCAGGCGCGCCACCTCGTCGTCAGCGCGGACGAGCAGCGCGGAAGCGAAGCTCGTGATGGCGTGCGGGGCGTCCTTGGACAGCCGGTAGGCCATGCCCAGCGAGTACCAGGCAAGCGCGTTATCGCGGTTGGCCGTGACCACGTCGTGCAGCACCGAGATGGCGTCCGCGTAGCGCGCGGTCTGCAGGTAGATGCTGCCCAGAAGGATGCGCGCGCGGTCCAGGCCCGGCTTGAGGGACAGCGCCACCTGGGCGTGCTTCTCGGCAAGGTTGAACGCGCCGCGGGACGCGTACCACGCCGCCGAGGCGAGCTGGACGTTCGGATCGGAGGCATGGCTTCTCAGCGCCAGCTCGTAGTAGGCGCCGGCCTTGTCAGGCTGGCCGGACTCGTTGGAGAGCATGGCGAGTGACAGGATGGCGCGCGTGCTCTCCGGCGCCAGCTTCAGCGTTTGAAGGTATTGAGAAAGCGCCGTCTGCGGCTTTCCCTCGGCCACGTCGGCTTCCGCGGTTCCCAGCCTCGCCTCCACGTTGTTCGGCTGCGCCTGCAGGACGCCGGAAAACAGCGCCCGCGCGGCCGGCACGTCTCCCAGGCCGATGCGGATCCGGCCTTCCAGCACCTGCAGATCGGGATTGTCACGGTCCAGGATCCTGGCCTTCGAGATCCACGTGGAGGCCTCGTCGTACTCCTCCATCTGGAAGAATGACTGCGCAAGACCCACCATCGGTTCCAGGTACGACGGATTCTGCGAGAGGGCTTCCTTGTACTTCTCCACGGCCAGCGGGTAGTCCTCGCTGCCCTGGGCGGCCACACCGTCCAGATAGGCGCTCCTGGCATCCGCGGCGAAGACGCCGGCGGCGGAAAGCACGGCCATGCCCGCGGCAAGCGCCACGCTCGCGATCCATCGTCTGCTGCTCACGTCTGCTTCTCCCCGTAGATCACGTCTGACCCCAGCCGGGCAAGGAGCCGGGCCTGCCGGGCAAGCATGGCGGGCCCTTTCCCTTTCCCGTGGTCCATGCCGGCGAGGTGGAGCAAGCCATGGACGAGGAGTCGCTTCATCTCGTCGTTCTCCGTCACCCCGTAGCGGGCCGCGTTTCGCGCGAGCGTGGGAAGCGACACGGCGATATCCCCCTCTACCGGCTCTCCCTGCCTGCCTTCCTGGTCGGGGAATGATAGCACATCCGTTGGTCCTGACTTCCCCCTGTATCGTTCGTTCAGCCCCGCAATCCGCTCGTCGCCGCACAGGAGTATCCGCACGTGCCAGGCGGCGTATCCCGCCTGCTCCAGGGCGCGCGAACAGAACCCGGTTAGGCGACGCAGGCCCCGCGGCCGTGGAACGCCCTGGACCACGACCTCCACGGTCCTTGTCGGCGGCGCCAGCGGCCGCCCCACCCTTCCCTTCAGCGCCGCCATGCCGTGCGCTACTCCCGGCCGGCCGTGCGCGTGAGCTTGGGATACTCGATGCGCGCGTGGAACTGGCCTTCCAGGATGTGAACGAAGCTTCGGCGGATGAGCTCCAGGTCGCGGAGCGTCAGGTTCGAGTCGCTGAGATCACCCGAGTTGAACTTCTCCATGATCATGTCCTGGACCACCTGCTCCAGCCGGCTCTCCGTGGGCCTCTTCAGGGCACGGCATGCCGCCTCCACCGTGTCCGCCAGCATCAGCACCGCGGCCTCCCGTGACTTGGGCCGGGAGCCGGGATAGGTGTAGTCATCCTTCGAGACGCGCGGGTCTCTGCCTTCCTTCACTGCCCGGTGGTAGAAGTAGGTGATCAGGCCGCGCCCGTGATGCTGGGCAATGATGTCGATGATGGCCTGAGGCAGGTTCAGCTCCCGCGCCTTTTCTATCCCGATCCTCACGTGGCTCTTGATCACGGCCACGGACAGGCTGGGGCGCATCTCGTCGTGCCGGTTTCGGGCCTTCTGGTTCTCCACGAAGTAGTCCGCCTGGTCCACCTTGCCGATGTCGTGGTAGTAGGCGCTGACGCGCGCCAGGAGCGCGTTGGCGCCAATGGCCTCGCACGCGGTCTCCGCGAGGTTGGCCACGCTGATGGAATGCGTGTAGGTGCCCGGGGCGAGGCTGAGCATGCGTTTGAACACCGGCGAGTTCAGGTCGGAGAGCTCCATCAACTTGAACCGGGTGGGCGCGTTCAGGATGAGCTCGAACACCGGCAGGAAGCCCAGCGCAAGGATGCCGCACAGGAACCCGTTGCCCATGCCGGCGCCCACCAGGGACAGCACCATGCGAGGCTGGTAGTTACCCAGCAGGCCGAGGACCACGAGTACTCCGGCCTCGGCCAGGCTCAGGAACAGGCCGGCCCGCACGAGGTCGATGCGTTTCTCCGCGTCCAGGACAACCGCCGTCCCCCCCAGCCCGCTCAGGAACGCGAACAGGAACGCCTGGATGCTCATGCCCGTCAGGGGCAGAAGGGCAAGTGAGGCCGCGAGGGAGAAAAACACCCCGGCCGGGGTGGACACCAGGATGGCCACGAGCATGGTCATGGCGCCGGTTGGCAGGACCACGGAGGCCGGCATCCAGTCCGGGACCCCGACGAACCGGACCACCAGGGCGGCGATGACCACGTAGGCCAGCCCCAGTGAGAGGAGCAGGAGCACGTGCCCCCGGCGCAGCGGCACCGGGGTGGACTTCATGGACAGGAGGTACGCTGCCACGAGGAACACGGCCAGGAGGAACATCGATTCCCCGACGATCCCGTTCACGTCCACCCGCACGAGGCTGTCCGTAAGCGAGCGGATCCGGTCCGCCGCCTCCGGCGTGACCAGGTCCCCGCGGCGCACCACCACTTCTCCCCGAGACAGCTTCTCGGTGACGGGGTCAACCTGGGCCCGCGCCCGCTCCCGTCTCTGCCGGCTGGCCTCGTCATCGTAGAAGGCGTTCTCCGCGGCAAAGGCGCGGATCAACGCTCCCACCGCGGCGCGCTCCGCCTCGGTGCTCCCCGGAGACACCAGCCGAAGCTGCACCATGTCCGCCGCGTTGTCCCGGGTGACCACGTCCTTCAGAGGAACCATCTCGGACTGCAGCCGGCCGTCCGCCACCGTTCGCAGCTCGACCTGGCCCGCGGCCTGCGCCTCGTCGGCATGCGCCACCATGTCCAGGATGCCCCCGGCCAGCGCGATCTGCAGGAGCGCGCGCGCATGCTGGAGGGTCAGGGGCGGGTTTCGGGTGGACAGCACGGCGTGAAGGTCGGCGCGCGAAAGCCGGTCCGGGAAGTCCTCCTGCAACGCTCGGAACACCTGGTTCTCCGGCTCGCCGGCCCGCTGGTGTCGCAGCAGGTCCTGGGAGAAGCGGTCCAGGTCATCCAGGGCCGCGGCGCCCGCCGACGGGCTCATCGTGAAGACGGGCGGCACCAGGCGCGCGGCGGCCTCCCGGCGGATCTCGGTGGCCTTCTGGTCCGTGTACAGGAAGTCCCGCTCCACGACGTAGTCCCGGGACGCCAGGGCCCCTTCCGTCCACGCCGCCGCCGGCGGAAGGCCGAGGCTGCGGAACTCCGTGGCGAGCAGTACCGCGGCGAGGCTCACGATGAACGCGAGACAGACGGCCAGCAGCGTGGCGCCGTCCCGGCGCGCGCGCGTCAGCAGGTCGCCGAGGAGCGACAGCCCGGCAAACGGCCTACTCTTCATGAGCTGTTTCGTACGCGTGCACGATCTTGCGTACGAGGGGGTTCCTCACCACGTCGCGCTCTTCGAAGAAGGTGAAACGGATCTCCCGGATGGGCGTGAGCAGCGGGATCACGGACAGCAGTCCGGAGTCCGACTTGCGGGGCAGGTCGATCTGCGTGATGTCTCCGGTGACGACCGTGCGCGAGTTCTCCCCGATGCGCGTGAGAAACATCTTCATCTGCTCCCGCGTCGTATTCTGCGCCTCGTCCAGGATGATGGAAGCGTGAGAGAGCGTGCGTCCGCGCATGTAGGCGAGCGGCGCGATCTCGATCTGGCCGTTCTCCTCCAGGCGGCGATAGGTTTCCATGGGCACGAGCGACTCGATGGCGTCGTACAGCGGACGAAGGTAGGGATTGATTTTCTGGCTCAGATCCCCGGGCAGGAACCCGAGGCTTTCCCCCGCTTCCACGACCGGCCGGGTGATGATGAGCTTCCGCCGGGCTCCGCCCAGCACCTGCTTCAGCGCCTGCGCCACCGCCAGGTACGTCTTTCCCGTTCCCGCCGGACCGACGCCGAAGACCAGCTCGTGCCGGTCGATGCTCTCCAGGTACGCCGCCTGGTTGTCGGTGCGCGGGTACACCTTCCGAAGCCCGTTGGGGATCACCACGAGGTTGCGCTTCAGCGCCTCCACCTTCTCCTCTTCCCCGCCGGCAAGGGAGCTGTGCAGCGTGCGGATCAGGTCCGGGCCGGGAAGCTGTCCGAGGCGAACGTGGTCTTCAAGCTGCTGGAGGAGCTGGCGGAACGTCCTGCGGGTCGCATCATCGGCGGAATCCAGCAGGATCTCGTTCCCGCGGGAGAACACCCGCACGCCCAGCAAGTCTTCGAGAGTTTTCAGGTTGATGTCGTTGGCCCCGCAGATCTCGGGAAGGATCGTCTCGTCGCTCACCACGACCGTCAGCGGTTTCTCCATTCAGCTACCGTTTCGAGCGTAGTGCAAAATCCCCCGAAGCGTCAACGGAGACTCGGCACCGGGGTGGTCCCGGTGTACTCCTGGTGGATCGTGCTCTTGATCTCGGAGAAGGCCTTCCACTGCACCAGGATGGAGAACGTCGGCGTCCACTCGTTCTGCACGTACTGCGTGCCCGCCGCGTTCGTGTGCGTGACCTGCTGGGGAGAGCCGGTGTACTGCACGCTGGCGTCCCAGTCCGGGAAGTGCTGGACGACCTTCAGCGAGATGTTCTGGATCTTGAAGCCGGACCGGCGCCGGTCATCGTTGTTCGCGAAGTTGAACGACTCCCACAGGTCGGTGAGCGGGCTCACGTACGGCATGTGCGACAGGGAGGGAAAGTACAGGTACGTGCGCGTGTTGTTCGAGGTGGACGAGAAGGTGATGTCCAGGTTGTTGTACACGGTGACGGTCACCGAGGGGCTGAAGTCGAACAGGTTGTCGATGTAGTTCTGCAGGTTCATGTACCAGTGAGTCTTCAGCCCCGGCGTGACCTGGATCCGGTCCTGCCAGTACCACAGCGGGCCCCACGGCGACTCGTATCCCACCTTCACGGTGCCCGCCTCCAGCTTGTTCGGGGTGCCGGTGTTCTGCGCCATGAACTGCCCGGAGAAGCCCGCGTAGCCGACCGTGCTGGTGGAGCGCGTGAGCAGGGAACTTTGCACGTCGAACTGCAGCTCTTCGGTTGCCGTCAGCGCCGTGTTGACCGGCGTGGTTGTCGGGGAGGTGGTGGAGGTCGTGGACGACGTGGAAGAGGTGCTTCCCGTGCTCGTGGAGCTGGTCGTCGTGCTCGTCGTCGTGGTGCTCGTTGCCGTTGTCGCGGTGGTGCTCGTCGTGGAGCTGGCCGCCGCGCTTCCCTGGCTCATGTCCAGGCCGGCGCTCACGACCAGCGGCTGGTACTGAATGCCGCCCGGCGGCTGGGAGAAGCCGCCCTGGACTTTGCCGCTCCACACCCCCGCGGCGGCGCTGAGCTGGCCCGTCATCGTTTTCACGAGCGGCGGGAGCTGGAAGGTGAGCCCCAGTGAGTCACTGGTGGCCGGCGTCACGTAGGCCAGCGTGGAGGCCAGGCTGTGCTCGGAAATGGCGTCCGTGTTCCACTCCGGTCCCGTGGTCGTGACGCTGGGAGTGTACGGGTCCAGCGTGTTGGGCGTCAGGCCTATCTGGTACAGGCGCGCGTTGATGCGGTACGCGAGGCTGGACGTGGAAAGTTCCGTCACGGCGGGAAAGGGATGCAGCGCGGTCTGGAAGATGCTGCGGAACGCAAGCTTGTCCTGCGTCTGGTCGGATTCGATGGCGCTCGCCCAGTCGGTGGAGGCCTTCTCCGCGGAGTCCGGGTCAAAACGGTA
>DASRZR010000342.1:0-15350 GCA_035686185.1 Spirochaetia bacterium
CTCCCCCGGCTCCCCGTCCTCTGCGTCCTCTTCCACGGCCTCCGGCGTCGCGGGTTTCTCGGCCGCCATGATGCCGTACTTCGCGAGGTCTCCGCTCTTGCGCCGGCGGTCCCGTGCGTTCACCCACTCGATCACGAAGAAGGCCGAAATGAACGTGGAGTACGTGCCTTCCAGGATGCCGACGATCATGTTCAGCGCGAAGTTCTTGATCGTGCCGCTGGTCAGGATGAACAGCGCGATGACGGTGAGCAGCGTCGCGCCCGAGGTGATGAACGTCCGGCTCAGCGTCTGCGTGACGCTCGTGTCCAGGATCGTGCGCAGGCCCTCGCCGCGCATCAGGTTCGTGTTCTCCCGCGCCCGGTCGAAGTTGACGATCGTGTCGTTGATGGAGTACCCGAGGATGGTGAGGATGGCGGCAATGGTGCCCGCGTCGATCTCCACCCGGAAGACCGCGTCAAAGGAGAGCATGACGAGCGCGTCGTGCAGGATCCCCAGCACGGCCGCCACCGCGTAGATCCACGGATGGAAGCGGAACGTCATGTACAGCAGGATCAGGGCCACGGCGATCAGCACGAGCCAGATCGTCTGGGAGGCGAGGCTCTGCGCCATGCGGGCACCGACGAAGTCGGTGCTCTTCATGATGATCTGTCCCGCGCCGTACTTGTCACCGAGCAGCCCCAGCAGCTTCTTCTCCGTGTCCTGCTGGAACGTGGACTCGTTGGCGCCGGCGGGAACGGGGATCTGCGCGATGAACTCCTGGTTCACGGGCGCGCCCACCGCCTGCAGGGAGAACTCTCCCATGCCCTCCAGAACCGTGCGCAGGTCCGAGATGGAGGCCTCCACGCCGCGCCCGGGTCCCGGCGCGCGATCGATGGTGTACACCGCGTTCGTGATGTCCGCGGGCCGGGGCAGCGGCTCCAACTGCGTGGGCGGTGCCGACGCGTCTCCGGTAATGGAAACCGTCACACCGGCCACCTGCTTCTGGATGGCGTCTGCCAGGTCTTTCACCGTGGCAAAGCTCGCGTAGCGGAACGGGAACGTCTGCTTGCTCCCGTCCTTGGAGCTGGTGACCGTGAAGATGATGTCCCCGGGGGAGGTGATGGCCTGCTCGCCGGCAGGGATGGAGATCTCCGCCTTGTCCGGCCCGGAGTACTGGACCGTGAAGCTGGCCGGCGCCACCTGGAACTGGTACGTGATGCCCGCCTTGAAGTCCACGCCGAGGTTCAGGCCGTGGTTGACAATGAAGCCGGCAATCCCGATGAGGATCAGCAGCGAGGAGAACCCGAAGAACCAGTACCGGGCCCGTGAAAACCTAATCACGCGCTTCATGCGATCTTTCTCCAGGTGAGCAGGATCCGGCGGGCCCGCAGCACGTCCAGCTCGAAGTCAAAGATGAGCCGGGACACGAACACCGCGGCGAACAGGGTAGCCAGGTTGCCGATGAGCAGCGTCACGGCAAATCCCTGGATGCTGCCCTTTCCGAGCTGGGTGAGGACCAGCGCGGCGATGATCGTCGTCACGTTCGAGTCCAGGATGGCCGAGAAGGCGCGGGAGAACCCGTGGCTCACGATGGCCTGCGTGGTCTTGCCCAGCCGCGACTCCTCCTTCATGCGCTCGAAGATCAGCACGTTGGCGTCCACGGCCATGCCGATGGTGAGCACGAGGCCGGCGATGGCGGCGAGGGTCAGCGTGAACCCGAACACGGAGAGGATGGCCACGTTGATGTACAGGTGAAGGAGCTGGGAGATGACCGCGTTCAGGCCCGCGCGGCGGTAGTACAGGAGCATGAAGGCCATGACGAGGCCGATGCCGATGATGCTGGCCTTGATGCCCTGGGTGATGGCGTCCTGCCCGAGGGAGGCGCCGATGGCCTGCTGGCTGGTGATCTCCAGCGGCACCGGCAGGGAGCCCGTGCGCAGCGTGAGCGCCAGGTCCTGCGCCTCCGTGGCGGTGAACCCGTTCACGCGCACCTGGTCCCGGATAGGCTCCTCGATGGTAGCCTGCGCCTTGACCTTGTCGTCCAGGGCCACGGCGAGCCTCTTGTTCACGTTGGCGCTGGTGAGCTTGTAGAACGTCTCCCCGCCGGCCGAGGTGAGGATGAAGTTGACGGTCGGCTGGCCGGTGAGCGGGTCACGCCCCACCTGCGCGTTGGTGATCTCGGTCCCGTTCAGGCCGATCTCCTCGTGCAGCACGGTGTAGCCCTTCAGCTCGTCCAGGCCGTAGGAGTCCTTGTCGAACACGCCCCGCAGCACGTCGCCCTTGGGGATCACGGCGAGCACGCCGGTGTCCTTCACGTTGCCTGCCGCGTCCAGCAGGACGCCCGGGTGCTGGGCCGCGTACTCGCGGACCTTGCCCACCGCGTCATCGTCCACGATGTGGAACGTGAGGGAACCCTTGCCCATGATGAAGCGGCGCACGTTCTCGGGGTCCGACGTACCGGGGATCTCGATGATGATCTTGTCATCCCCCTGCGTGCGGATGGACGGGTCCGAGAGGCCGAACTGGTCGATCTTGTTCCGAAGCACTTCCAGCGTCTGGGCCATCTTGTCCTTGCGCTGGGACGCGTTCAGGGACGTCTTGTTCACCGCCTCAAAGGCGGCGTAGTCCACCTGCACGGTGACGTACATGCCGCCGCGCAGGTCAAGGCCGAGCTGCATCGTCTGGTTCTTCAGGTCCTTCAGCGTGAACATCTGGTCACGGTACCAGCTCTCGCAGTCCGCCATGATGTCGTCCCGGCTGGAGTACGCCTGCAGGATGCCCTGGACGGTCCACTGCGCGGGGACGGTCTTGCCCGCCGTCTTGTAGCGCCCCTGCGCCTTCTTCACGAGGAACGTGAACTCCTCCGGAAGGGGGGCCGAGGGTGACAGGGCAAGGAGTGCCTTCACCGCGGTGTCGGCCCTTTCCTGGGCGTAGACCTTGATCTGGTTTCGCGAGCTCTCCGCCATGTCCTTGTCCGCCTGGGCGGTCATGAAGTACCACTTCACGGACGGCCAGACGAAGTAGAATCCGATGCCGAGAACGGCGAGGATGATGAGGAACCGATACCGCTTCTTCATGGAAATGAGTTACTCCTTGGAATCTCCCGAATCGTCGCGGCGTTCCAGCACCTGGGAGACCGCGCTCTTGGAGAACCTGATCTTCACGTTGTCGTCCACCTTCAGCACAACCGCGTCATCCTTGACCGAGTCCACGAAGCCGTGCATGCCGCCGATGGTTACCACCCGGTCTCCCTTGCGGATGTTCTCCAGCATCTTCTTCGCATCCCGCTGCTTCTTGTTCTGTGGGCGGATGACGAGGAAATAGAACACGACGATGATCAGGCCGAAGGTCACCAGCATGGTGACGAGCTGCGTGCCGCCTCCGCCCTGGGTCTGGCCCGTCCCTGTCCCAACCCCCATCATCAAGGGGAGAAAACCGGCAATGTTTGTCATAGGGTATCCTTAATTAAGAGGATGAATAACCGTGTGAACATACCATAAAGGAGAAAAGAGCGTCAATCGCGGGCGGTGTCCACCGCCCCGGAAACCTGCCGCGCGGCCCTCAGCGCTTCCGCGAACGTATTGCCTTCTGGACGGAGCGAAGACGCCGGGAAAACACGGTTTCCACCCGGGCCGAAGCTTCCCTCATTTCCCGCATCCGCTCCACCAGGTACTCCAGCGCCGACGCCGTCTTTTCCAGCTCCGCCGTGGGGACGGCGGCCAGGTCGGTATCCGTGGCTCCGAGGTCCTGCCCGGCGAGGCCCAGGATGTCGCCAATCTCCGCCAGCGTGTAGTTGAACGCCTGAAGGTCTTTGATGAAGGAGAGCAGCACGACGTCGGCCGGGCGGTACAGCCGGAACCCTCCTTCCGTGCGCCGATGAGGCGCGATGAGGCCCTTTTCCTCCCAGAACTTGATGGTGCGGACATTGATCCCGCTCCGGTCGGCGAGCTCCCCGATCGTGAGCAGGTCGCTGCGCGAGACGTAACGCCCCTGCTCGTCCCGGACGGGCAGCCCCACGCTTTTTTTGATCTTCTGGATCTCCGGCAGCGAGTAGCCCAGCGCCGTGAACTTGCGGATCAGCTCGCCTTCCTCCACCGCGGATTCCGCAAACCGGGGAGCGCTCCCGCGGGGGGAATCGGAGGCAGGCACCGGGGAAACCAGCTCATGCTCCAGCCAGGTGGTGAGCTCCTGCGGCGTGATGCGAAGGCGGTGGAGGAACTCCTCCTGGGTCAGCTCCACGGCGAGCCCCTTCAGACGACCGTGACTTTCTTCACTCCTTCCGGAACGACGGAGACGCCGAAGGTGCGTTTCAGCTCTTCGACGGAACGGATCGGAGCGGCGGTGCGCGCGTTATATATGGTAAGAACCTCGTCGAGCTCCCCGTCGGCCGCCCCGAAAACGGCGGAGCACACGGCCTGCTTGTACAGCCCCGCCTCCGCGAGCTGCCGGGTCGATGCCGAGCGGTAGCGTCTCAGGAGCCGACCGTCCACGATGGCCGTGCTTCCCTCGAAGCCGATGCAGAACACGAAGTCCTCCCTGCGCATGGTGGAATCCTGACAGAACCCGGGCCGTTAGGCAACACAAAAAACCCCCGCGGAAGCCGCGGGGGTCTCGGTAGTCTGAAAGCGTGTCAGCGCGCCTCCGTGCGTCTCTGCACGGCGCGCCTCGGCATCCGTAGCGGCGCCTAGTAGTCCGGCATGCCGCCCATGCCACCCATGCCGCCGCCTCCGGGAGGCATGCCGGCGGGCTCTTTCTTCTCCGGCAGGTCCGTGACGATGCACTCCGTGGTCAGGAGCATGCCCGCGATGGACGCCGCGTTCTGCAGCGCCGAGCGCGTCACCTTGGCCGGGTCGATGATCCCCGCCTTCACCAGGTCGCACCACTCCATCTTCTGCGCATCGAACCCGAAGCCCTTCTTTTCCGACTTGGCCCGGTCCACGACGATGGACCCGTCCATCCCGGCGTTCTGCGCGATCTGGCGCAGCGGCTCCTCCAGGGCACGCTTCACGATGTTGAAGCCGACCTTCGCGTCCTGGCTCATGCCCTCCAGGTCCGCCTTCTCCAGGGCCTTGGCCGACTGCACGAGCGTCACGCCGCCGCCGGGAACGATCCCTTCCTCGATGGCCGCCCGGGTGGCCGACAGGGCGTCTTCCACGCGGTGCTTCTTTTCCTTCAGCTCAACCTCGGTGGCCGCGCCGACGTTCACCACCGCCACGCCGCCGGCCAGCTTGGCCAGCCGCTCCTGCAGCTTCTCGCGGTCGTAGTCGGAGGTGGTCTCATCGATCTGGACCTTGATCTGGGCGATACGGTCCTTGATGTCCTTCTGCTTGCCGGCGCCCTCGA
This sequence comes from Spirochaetia bacterium, assembly GCA_035686185.1. Lineage (GTDB taxonomy): Bacteria > Spirochaetota > Spirochaetia > SZUA-6 > Fen-1364 > Fen-1364. The sequence goes on from DASRZR010000342.1 coordinate 5,323, forward strand.
TGATGGTGGTGTTCTCCTTGTCCACCTTCACCTGCTTGGCGCGTCCGAGCTGGCTGATCTCCACGTTTTCCAGCTTCAGCCCCAGCTCCTCGGCAATGACCTGGCCGCCGGTCAGGATGGCGATGTCTTCCAGCATGGCCTTGCGCCGATCGCCGAAGCCCGGCGCCTTCACGGCGCATGCCGACAGCGTGCCGCGGAGGTTGTTCACCACCAGCGTGGCCAGGGCCTCGCCCTCCACCTCTTCGGCGATGATCAGCAGGGGCTTGCCGCCCTGGGCCACCTTCTCCAGCAGCGGAAGGAGGTCCTTCATGCCGGAGATCTTCTTGTCATGGATCAGGATGTAGGGGTTCTCCAGGATGGCCACCTGCGTGTCCCGGTTGGTCACGAAGTAGGCGGACAGGAACCCACGGTCGAACTGCATGCCTTCGACCACCTCCAGGTTCGTGTCCATGCTCTTGGACTCCTCCACCGTGATGACGCCGTCCTTGCCGACCTTCTCCATGGCGTCCGCGATGAGCTTGCCGATCTCCTGGTCGTTGTTCGCCGAGATGGCGGCAACCTGGGAGATCGCCTCCGTCTCGTTGATCGGCTTGGAGCTCTTCTTGATGTCGTCCACGGCGATCTCCACCGCCTTGGCGATGCCCCGCTTGATGTCCATGGGGTTGATCCCCGCGGCCACGGACTTCAGGCCTTCCCGGATCATGGAGTACGCCAGGACGGTTGCGGTAGTGGTGCCGTCACCCGCCACGTCGTTGGTCTTCGTGGCGACTTCCTTCAGGAGCTGGGCTCCCATGTTTTCGAAGTGGTCTTCGAGCTCGATCTCCTTGGCGATGGTTACGCCGTCATTCGTCACCGTGGGCGCGCCGAACTTCTTGTCCAGCACGACGTTGCGGCCCTTCGGTCCGAGAGTCACCTTGACCGCCGTCGACATCTTCTCCACCCCCCGAAGCAGTTTCTGGCGGGCGTCTTCGTCGAATCGGAGTTGCTTGGCCATGTCTCTCCCCTTCCTTTCTCAAGAGTTGGTTTTCGTAAGCGTTTATGATGCGTGAGCGGGTCTGCCGCTTTTAGCGTAAGATACAAAAAGAGACCCGCATCATCAAGGGGTTTGAGGGGGTTTCTTTGCCGGGTGCCCTCACGGCAACCGGGGCGCCTCGAACTCTTCCTTGTGCTCGGCACGGCGCATCTGCTACAAACAAGGGGTGACCCGGCTCCCACTGACACGGTCCAGGACTGGGCAGCTCTGTCTCGCGTTCCAATGGGACTCCGCGTCGTGGACCTCCCTTCCGGCCCTCTGGGACGCGCTGCTCTCCTGGCTGGGCGAGCGCCCGGCCGCGTGGAACATACCGGCGTTCCCCGCCGAGACGGCCCCGCGGCGGCGCGCCGCCCTGGCGCGACCGCTCCTGGCCAGGGTCCGACCGGGCGGGGATTGCATCACGTCCCTCGGCTTTTCGGGTGCCTTCCACCGGCTGCTGAACGTGGATGAGCTGGACCGCGAAGTCTCCTGGGGGCTTGAGAACCCGTGGGGCACGGGGATCACGGACGTGCTCGGCGTGCGGCCCCGGACCCTGATCCCCCGGGACCCTGATCTCGGTCGGGAGGATGCCTGGAAGGTCTACCGCGAACACGGTTTTGCGCTCGTTGGCGTCCCGATAGCGCCCGGATCCAGGGGAACGGAACCGCTGCCAGGGTGCCTGGAGGTGCTGCCGGTGCGGGCCGCTTCCTGGCTCCCGGGCGCCGACGGCGTTGCGGCCGTTCGCCGCGCCGTTGCCCGGGCCGCCTCGGGATCGCGGCTCGTCCGGGTCCTGGTCGATCTGTCCGGCGTGTCAGACCCGGGGGTCATGAAAGCCCTGCTGGAAGGCCCGTCCGGACTCTTCTCGGGCCGACAGCCCGCGCTTTCACCACTCCCGGAGCCATCTGGCGATCTGCCGCCCCGGCCCCGGGCGGCTCCCAACACCCTTTCCGCTGCGGCCTTGGCCGGCGTCCCGCTGTCAGATCTTCGCGCGGCGCTGGGCACCACGGCCTCCCTGTCCCGCAAGAAGCGCAAGAAGAACGAAGAGTTCGGGGCGCTGCTGGGGGCGCTCGGATCTCCGGGAAACGGCGCGGCGGCCGGCGCGGAAGCTCCGGGCCGGGACCGGCACCAGCAACTGGTGGCGCACATGCTGGGAGAGGTGCATCTCAGCGGCAGCGCGTTCGGTGTCCGTCTCAAGGGCGGGCGGTTCTGCGGGGTCCTGTGCCGGGGGAATGACCTGCTTCCCAACCGGCCGGCACGCGCCTTCATCCGGGCCGGGCGCGCCAGCCACCTGCTTCGCACCCTCACCTCGGTATCGTTCGAGAGTGATCACGGCACCGGGCTTCGGGAAGAGATCGGGGACCGGGAAGGCGAACCGTCCCTGGCGCGCATCGAGTACGCGTTCCACGACGGGTCCCCGGACCTCGTCATCTCCGTGGACACGAGCTTCCCCGAGCTTCCGGCCGGCACGGTGATGGAGGAGTACGCGCCCCTCGCCCTGGCCCTTCGGGTACTGAGAAAGGATGAGAGCGCCACGGTGGAGGCAACCGCTCCGGATGGGAGTGCCACCTCGGTGACGCTCTCGGAGAAGGACGGAAGCGTCCTCGTGCCGGGTGCCCAGCACCGGATCCGGCGCGCCGATGGCGGCTGGATCGTGCTCGGGTTCTCCCCGGCGGGCGGCCCGGCCTGGGGCCTCCCGTCATTCCGTATCCACCGGGCCGGCCGGGAGCGCATCCTGGAGTGCAACCCGCTGGGCAGCGGGGTCCCGCAGCCGGCAGAGTCCCTGCGCGGCGGCAGCGCCCGGCTTTCCCTGACGCTCGGGCTCGAGTAAGACGTGGGCGCCGGCATCGACTTCTTCGACGTGGATCACACGTTGACGCGTCGTTCCTCCGGGGGCAGGTTCGTGGCCGCCGCCATGCGGCAGTCCGTGCTGCCCCGGCGGCTCCTGTTCATCCTGCCCTGGTATTCCCTGATGTACCGCCTGGGGCTGTTCCGCCCTCGCGCCTACGCGGATGGCTTTCCTTCCCTGCGGGGCGTGACGCGGGAAACGCTGCAGCGGATCGCGCGGTCAAGCTTCGACGGCGCGCTGAAGGCGGACCTGTTCCCGTCCGCGGTCCGGCTCGTGAGAGACCGACAGGCGGCGGGCCGACGCGTGGTGCTCGCCACCTCGTCCCTGGACCTCATCGTCCAGCCGCTGGCGGAGTTCCTCGGCGTGGATCACGTGCTGGCCACGGAGATGGAGTTCCGGGACGGCGCCTGCACGGGGCGCTTTGCCGGCACGCCGATGTTCCGGGCCGCGAAAAAGGCTCGCGTGCTTTCGTACCTGGAAGCGGAGGGAGTGGCGGCCGCCGACTGCGCGTTCTACTCCGACAGCATCTACGATCTTCCGCTCCTGGAATCCGTGGGGCACCCCGTGGTGGTCAACCCGGATTTCCGACTGCGCTGGATCGCGCGCCGCAGGGGGTGGAAGGTCATGGCGATGAGAGCAGCTCGCCCTGGCTGACCGCCCGCCGGCTGCCGTCCGCGAGCTCCAGGAGCAGCCGGCCGCGCTCGTCCACGTCCAGCAGCCGTCCTTGCACGGAGCTGCCCGAGCCCAGCAGGTCCAGACGGACCTGCTGGCCCCGCCGGTACAGCCGGGAAGACAGCTCGCGGCGCCAATCCGCTTCCCCGTCATGCAGCCGCCCCAGGATGGCGGCCAGGACGCGCGCCGGGGCTATCCGCCGGCCGCAGGCCTGCAGGAGCGAGCACGCCCGTGACTCCATCTCCGCCGGGAAGCTCTCCTGCGTGCAGTTGACGCCGATGCCGACGAGCGCCACGTCTGCGCGCGCTTCGCACAGCAGCCCGGCGAGCTTTTTCGCGGGCGCGCCGGCCGACGCCGACCACACAAGGTCGTTTGGCCACTTCACCTGCACGGAGATTGCCGCCACGTCCTGCACTCCGCGCGCGGCTGCCACGCCGGCGCGGAGCGGAAGCTCCGCCACCGGCCAGCCAAGGTCCGACACTCGCAGCACCACGGTGGCAAGGAGGCTGCTGCCGGCCGCCGCCTGCCACGTGCGGCCCGGGACCCTTCCCCGGCCCTGCGCCTGGAACAGCGCCGCCGCCACGGTGCCTGTGGGACAACCGGCCTGTGCAAGCTCCCACGCGTCGCTCATCGTGGAAGAGGTGGATTGCTTCACCACGACCGCGGCACCCGGCCACGGGGTCATCCACTCGTCGGACGGCCGGTCTGGCGACGCGATCCAGCTTGTCTCCATCAACTGATTGTGTAACATTTTACGCTATGCACGATAACCCGCTGATGGCCGGACTGGGGCTCCCCCGGGAGCCGCGACCGCTCACGCTGGTCATTTTCGGCGCCAGCGGAGACCTCACGCGGCGCAAGCTCTTTCCGGCGCTGTTCTCGCTGTACCTCAAGGGCAGCATCCCGGGGGTGCGGCTGGTGGGCTTTGCGCGGCGCGACTGGGACACGCAGAAGTTCCGCGCCCTGGTGCGCGAGTGGCTGGATTCCGACGATTTCGTCACCGCGTCCCCGGAGGTGAAAGACGCGTTCGTTTCCGGGCTGGGATTCATCAAGTCGTCATTCGAGTCCGCGGAAGGCTACGAGGAGATCGGGCGGCAGTTTCCGCAGCCGGCCAACCGCGTGTTCTACCTGGCCACGCCGCCGGACTCTTACGAAACCATCGTGGAACGTATCCGCCTGGCCGGGCTGGCAGACCAGCGCGACGGCTTCTCCCGTATTATAGTAGAAAAGCCCATCGGCCGTGACCTTTCCAGCGCCCGGTCCCTGAACGAGCTGTTCGCGCGGGCCTTCCCGGAAGAGCAGATCTACCGCATCGACCACTACCTCGGCAAGGAAACGGTGCAGAACATCATGTTGATGCGCTTCGGCAACCGCATCTTCGAGCCGGTGTGGAACAACCGCTACGTGGACCACGTGCAGATCACGATGGCGGAGACGCTCGGCGTGGGCACGCGCGGCGGCTACTACGAGACGGCGGGCGCCCTTCGGGACATGATGCAGAACCACATGCTGCAGCTCCTGTCCCTCGTGGCCATGGAACCGCCGGTGGACCTGGACCCGGACAGCATCCATGATGAGAAGGTGAAGGTGCTGAAGTCCCTGGCGCCCATCGCGGGGGCGCGCGTGGCCACCGAGACGGTGCGCGGCCAGTACGAGAAAGGCATCGTGGAGGGCGCGGAAGTGCCCGGCTACCGGCAGGAAACCGGCGTGGCGGACGGCTCCCGCACGGAGACTTTCGCGGCCCTCCGCGTGTACCTGGATTCCTGGCGCTGGGCCGGGGTCCCGTTCTTCCTTCGGACGGGGAAGCGGCTGTCCCGACGCACCACCGAGATCTCCCTGCACTTCAAGAGGCCGCCGCTGCTCCTGTTCGCGGAGAAGAAGCCGGCCGCCACGCCGCCGAACGTGCTCACGTTCCGCATCCAGCCGCAGGAGGGGATCACCATCAGCTTCAACTCCAAGATCCCGGGCGCCACCACGGAAATGAGGACGGTGAACATGGACTTCTCCTATGGCTCGGCATTCGGGGAGGAGCTGCCGGACGCCTACGAGCGCCTCCTGCAGGACGCGATGCTGGGAGACTCGACGCTGTACATGCGCAAGGACGAGGTGGACGCCGCCTGGCGGTTCATCACGGACATCCTGGACGGATGGCAGAAGACCGGCACGCCGGAGGTGTCCCCGTACCGGGCCGGCGGCCCGGGACCGGACGCCGCCACGGCGCTGCTGGGCGCCGCGGACCGGCGCTGGAGGCGGCTGTGAGCAGCGCACTGGACCCCCACGGCATCGAGGAAGAGATCGCGCGCATCCGGGAGCGGGAATCCAACCCGTACTCCGCGGGAACGAAGACGAACATCTTCACGCTGGTCATCTTCCGTTCCGCGGACCCGCAGGAACCCGGCAGCTCCGACCACGTGGAGCGGGTGCTGCAGTTCCTGCTGGGCAAGAGGCCGGCCCGCATCATCACCATCCAGCCGGCGCGGGCCGCCCGCACGGAGGTCGTGGTAAGCGGCCGCTGCTACCCGGACCGCAGGAACCGCGGCGTCTGTTTCGAAGAGGTCCGCATCGATAGCGGGGAGGACGGCGTGGGCGGAGACCCCGGGGTGTGGGCGCCGCTTCTGATCCGGGATCTCCCCGTGTTCGCCTGGATGCCGGACTCCCTCCCGGAGGAGGCTCGCCGGTGGACGACGAGCCTGAGGAACGCGGCCGGTCTCATCGACAAGCTGCTCGGGGATTCCTCGCGCAGCGCCGGGACCGAGGACGAGGCGATGGCCACGCTGCAATCCCTGCGGGACGCCACCGCGGATGCCTTCCAGGTGTCCGACTTCTCGTGGCGCCGCGACCGCGTGCTGCGGGAACAGGCCGCGCGGGCGTTCGACGCCCCCGAGGCGCGGCCGCTGCTGTCTTCCGTGCGATCCGTGCAGCTCTATGGGGGCTCGCGCATGGAGGCATGGCTGTTCTTCCACTGGCTGGCCTCCCGGCTGGGACGGGAGATACAGACGGACCACGCCTGGGTGGGTCCCCTCCAGGAAGGTTTCAAGGTCACGTTCCGCATCGACGGCGCTTCGAACGTGGAGATCGGGTGCACGCGAGGCGGGTGTCTCTCCGTGGGCGAGGAAAAGGGAGCGTACCGGTTCCCGACGGACGGCGAGATCCTCATGGACGAGGTGGACACGCTGGCCCGTGATGCCGTCTTTGCCGAGGTGCTCTCCCGTGCCCGGCGCTGACGCCCCGGGGATCATCGCGGCGGAAGACGCGGACGCGCTGGCGGAGGAAGCCAGCTCCCTTGTCATGGGGTGGATTGTATCCGCCATCCGGGAGCACGGCGGCGCCCACGTGGTCCTTGCCGGCGGGGGAACGCCGCGGAAAACCCACGCGGCGATGGCGGCAGCCATCCGGGAGAGGGACCTTCCGCGGGACGCGGTGCATTGGTGGTTCGGCGATGAGCGGTGGGTGCCGGTCTCGGACGCGCAGTCCAACGAGGGGATGGCCCGGCAGACGCTGCTCGGCCCGGCGGGAATAGCGGACCACCTCATCCATTCCTGGGGCGCCGGTGCCGGAGAGCCAGCCGACTGCGCGTCCCGTTACGGGCAGGCAATGAGCGGCGCGCTCGGCGGCCGGGGGCCGGACGTGGTGATGCTGGGAGTCGGGCCGGATGGCCACACGGCGTCCCTCTTCCCGGGATCCACGATCGCGCTGCCGGGCGGCCGGGAGCTTCCGATGGGTCCGCGGTTCCCCGACGGCTCGGCGGCGGCCGCGGTGCGGGGAGGCTCCCTGCCCGGCTGGCGCCTGACGCTCAGTCCGGGCATGCTGGGATCCGCCCGGCACGTCCTTTTCCTCGCCACCGGGGCGGACAAGAGGGACGCCGTCCGACGGGCCGTGAACGGCGACCCGGGCACCCCGGCCGCGTGGGTCAGGGGCATGACCACCACGTTTATCGTCACGCGGGACGTGGAATGGCCGGCGGACACCGGGCACGGGCCGAAAATCGTCATCGCGTGAACGCACAGGAGAAAAGGAATGGGTCGAAGCGCCGCGCAGTTTGTCCGCGCGCTGTATTTCGAGACGCAGACAGTCGAAAACGTGATGCCGCTGGAGATCTGGAACGGAGTGCGGGAACAGCATGACCCGTTCGAGGCGGCCAGCCTGGCAAAGAACCTGCTCAAAATCGTCGTGCCGCTGGTGAACGAGGTCTGCACCGGGCTGCCGTTCGCCGCCCACGGAAGGCTCGTGCGCAGCACGCTGGCCGGCGTGGCCCGGTGGTACCGGGAGGACCCGACGGGAAGGCTGTTCGACGCGTTTCCGGATCCCCCGACGGACGATGAGGGTCAGAAGGCGGTGTACCGCGCCGTGCGCGAGGCCGCCCGCGCCATTCGGGACAAGCTTGCGCCGGAAACGCGCGGGGGCATGGAGGCGCAGCCCGAGCAGGGGCTGCTGCCGGACGGACTGTTCGACTTCCGGGAGCTTCGGATCGTTGACAACGAGCTCCCGTTCATCATCTTCACGGAGAAGGAATACCGGGTCATCCACGGGCTGGCCATTGTCTACATGTGGATCATCGAGGCGGAGGAGATCCTTCTGGAAGCGCTGGAGCGGGACGCCGGCGTCGACCTGGTGGAAGAATACCGGCAGTTCGCGCGTCGCGTGCAGGAAGAGAACCCGCTGACGATCAAGGGAAAGACCGTGGATGCGCGGGCGTTCACCGCGCGCATCCACGAGAAGCTGCGGGACAAGGACTACCTGGACATCTTCGAGGACGTCCACCGCTGGTACGAGCAGACCCGCGCCAGGTACACGAGCTGAGGCGCGGGCGGGGCCCCGTGTGCGCGCCGGGGCCGTGCTACACCTTCGGCAGCTCCTTCTCCGCCTTCAGGATCTCCTTCTCGGGGTACTCGTAGTCCTCCAGCTTGCCGTTGAAGTACTGCTCGTAGGCGTACATATCGAAGTGTCCGTGGCCGGAGAGGTTGAACAGGATCACCTTCTTCTCCCCGGTCTTCTTGCACTCCTTCGCGGCCCGAATGGTGGAGGCAATGGCGTGCGCCGACTCCGGGGCCGGGATGATCCCCTCCGTCCGGGCGAACAGCACGGCCGCCTCGAACGTCTCCTTCTGGCGCAGCGCCTCGGCGCGCACCAGTCCCTTGTTCACGAGCAGGGAGACGATGGGCGCGGCGCCGTGGTAGCGCAGGCCGCCGGCGTGCACGGAGGGCGGGATGAAGCCATGGCCCAGCGTGTACATCTTGGCAAGCGGGATGAGCTTGCCCGAGTCTCCGAAATCGTAGGCGTAGATACCCTTGCTCAAACTTGGACAGGCCAGCGGCTCGGAGGCGATGAACTCCACCTTCCGCTTGCCCGAGATCTTGTCTTCCATGAACGGCAGCGTGATGCCGCCGAAGTTGCTGCCGCCGCCGTGGCAGCCGATCACGATGTCCGGCATCAGGCCCAGCTCCTCCAGCACGGCGCGCGCCTCCAGGCCGATGACCGTCTGGTGCATGAGCACGTGGTTGAGAACGGAGCCCAGGGAGTACTTCACGGTCCCGCCGGAGGTGGCCGCCACCTCCACGGCCTCGCTGATGGCGATGCCGAGGGAGCCGGGGTAGTTCTTCTTGTCCTCCAGCAGGGAGGCGCCGATCTTCGTCTCCTTGGACGGGCTGGGATGCACGCGGGCGCCGTAGCTTTCCATCATCACCTTGCGGTAGGGCTTCTGCTCGTAGGAGGCGCGCACCATGAACACGTTGATGTCCACGTTGAAGTGGGCGCCGGCAAAGGACAGGGCGCTTCCCCACTGGCCGGCTCCGGTCTCCGTCACGAGCTTCTTCACGCCTTCTCTCTGGTTGTAGAAGACCTGCGGGATGGCCGTGTTCGGCTTGTGGCTGCCGGTGGGAGTGACGCTCTCGTTCTTGAAGAAGATGAGCGCCGGCGTGCCCAGCGCCTCTTCCAGGAACTTCGCGCGGATGAGCGGAGTCGGACGGAACAGGGAGTACACCTTCAGCACTTCGTCCGGGATCGCGATCTCCCGGGCCTGGGAAACCTCCTGCTCCAGGAGGCCCATCGGGAACAGCGGCGTGAACGCCTCCAGGGGAACCGGCTTGCCGTCCGCGGGATTCAGCATGGGCGGGAGCGGCTCCGGCAGCGCCGGCTGGATGTTGAGCCACTTGCGCGGAATCTCCCGGGTGGGGAGTTGGAAGATGCGGTCATCGATCATGGAACGACTCCTTTCGGTCAATGTGTCCTCCGGCGCGTGCGCCGCCGTGTGGACGGCCGCCCCCACGGGGCGGACAAAGAAAAAGCCCGGACCTCCTCGGTGCCCGGGCTTTCTGAAATAAAAAACCGCGGGCGGTTCCTCTCACTGGGGAGGGAAACCGCCCGCGGTTTCCTGAGCTGCAAGCAGGTCAGGCGGCGCCGCTGGGTTTCCTCCCCGCGCGCCACCACCAGTTCCCGGCATTCAACGCAACCGCTGTCTGGCGTCCGCAGCTCATGATGGAGCACTTATAGACCATCCGG
>DASRZR010000343.1:0-3167 GCA_035686185.1 Spirochaetia bacterium
CCAGACCCTGGGAGCCTCCCGCGACGATCGCCCAGGGCCCGTAGCGGCCGGAAAAATCAGCCGTGCTCTTCATTGCGTTGCTCCTTGGTCGCACCCTGCATCGGGGCTTCACTGGAAGCGGCGCCGGATCTCGGCGCTCACGTAGTCCAGGACCGCCACCGTTACGGCGATGAACCACACCGCGATGCCCGCCGCGCGGTAGTCCAGCAGCCGGATGTACTGAACGAGGATGAAGCCCACGCCGCCGCCGCCCACCAGGCCGATGACCGTGGACATGCGAACGTTCACGTCCCACCGGTAGATGGAGAACGACACGAACGGGGAAACCATCTGCGGGACCACGGCGTAGAGGATGGTCTGCAGGCGGTTGGCGCCGGTGGCCACGATGGCCTCGATGGGACCGGGGTCGATTCCCTCGATGGCCTCCGAGTACAGCTTGCCCAGCGCCGCCACGGAGTGGACGGTGAGCGCCACGATGCCCGCGAACGGCCCCAGCCCCACCCACACCACCGCGATGAGCGCCCAGATGAGCGGCTCGATGGCACGGATGACGTTCATCACGGTGCGCGTGGCATAGTAGATGGCCAGCGTCACCGGGGAACCGGACATGATGGTGCGGGCGCCGAGGAAGCTGAACGGGATGGACAGGATGATGCCGAACAGCGTGGCCATCATGCCCATGAAGATCGTTTCCACCATGCGCTGGACCACGAGCACCAGCGCCTCGCTGACGTGCGCGGGACCGAGGCCGACGGACTGCCGGGCCTCGATGCGATGCGGCTGGTCCCTGCCCTTCTCCTGCGGCCCGATGGAGTACGGCATCGTGACGTCCACGGAGAAGGTGCCGGAGGAATCCGGCTGCACGGTGAGATACGCGCCGCCTTTTCGGAGTCGAAACGCGTTGGCAAGCGGGTCCACCCACCACAACTCCACCGGCAGGCCGGGCCGGAACCCCGTCCCCACGAGGGAAAGCGTCGTGCCCGGCACGACCTGGTTGTTCGCGTCCAGGGAGGAGAGGTCCCCCGTGCTCGGCGTGGAAACGAGGTGCGGCGCGCCGGGCGCCGCGGTATCCGGGGCCGGCCCGGGCCCGGCGGACTTCGGCACCCGGATGGAGGCGCCGGCAACGGAGAGCACGGGCTCCCTCACCACGGCCGCCTGCCATGGCCAGATCACGCGGCCCAGCGGCTGCATGGCCTGCGGGAAATCGGTGACCAGCCGGGCGGGCGCGATCTCGCTGATCTGCCAGCCCAGGGCGAAGAACGTGGCCAGGAACAGCACAAACAGCGCCGGCGAGCCCCGCCCCTCTCGCGCGCGGCGCACGGCGTCCCGAACGTTCCATGCCCAGCAGGCAACGGCCGCCACCCCGACCACCATGATGAACAGCGGCTGAAGCTCGAACGCCTTGGCAAGACGGGCCGCCGGTGTGGTCTGAAGATGACCGAGGAGTGAGATGCGCCACACCATCATGCCGGCGATTGACACCATGGAGCAGAGGATGAGCAGGCCACGCCACACCGAGCGGGCGAGCGCCTGCCCCAGGCCCGGCACCACCAGGGAGGCAAGGCCGGCGGCCCACGGCGGCACGAGGGACGGCCGCGCCTCGGGGTCGGGACCGGCACCTCCGCGTCCGGCAACGGCGCGCGCGCTCATCCCTCGGCCCCGGCGCCCGGCCGCCCGGCGCTCGTGCGGATGGCATCCTCGCCGTAGATCTCCTTGAACTCCGCATCCGACATGCGGCGGATGTCCTCCCCCGTGCCGCGCCACACGATGCGGCCGTCCCTCAGGCCGATGACCCGGTGGGCGTAGCGCTGCACGAGGTCCAGGTAGTGCAGGCTGCACAGCACGGTGATGCGGTCCACCCGGTTCAGCTCCTCCAGGTGACCGAGGATGGAGTGAGCCAGCACGGGATCCAGGCTGGCCACGGGCTCATCGGCAAGGACCATGCGCGGCTGCTGCATGAGGGCGCGGGCAATCCCCACGCGCTGCTGCTGGCCGCCAGACAGCTCCCGTGCCTGCTTATGGGCCTTCTCCGAGATCCCCACGCGCTTCATGGCGGCGGCAGCGGCCTGGCGGTCTTCCGCGGAGTAGCGCCGCAGGAGGCTGCGGCCGGTGGACACGTACCCCAGCCGGCCCGACAGGACGTTCGTGAGCACCGAGGAGCGCTTCACAAGGTTGAACTGCTGGAACACCATCCCGATCTGCCGGCGGATGCGGCGCAGCTCTTCGCCGTGAGCCGCGGTCACGTCGACCCCGTCCCACACGATGCGTCCGTCCGTGGGGTCGATGAGCCGGTTCAGGCAGCGCAGGAGCGTGGACTTGCCGGACCCGCTCAGGCCGATGATGACGAGAAACTCGCCGGGGTCCACGGTGAAGCTCACGTCCCGCAGGGCCACCGTGCCATCCGGGTACACCTTCGTGAGGTTATGGACCTCCAGCATGCGCGCCGGCGAAGGGTCTGGAGTGCTACTTCTTCGGCATGAGGACGTCGGCGGTCACGCCGGCAGCCTGGAGCACCTGGCGGAACGGGTCATAGAACGTGTCATCGTGCTTCTCCAGGGCGGTCCACTGGTAGGCCGTGTTGATGGCGGCCTTGCCCTCCGGCGTGGTCATGATGGAAAGCAGGCCGTTGACAATCGTGTCCCGCAGGTCCCGGGGAACCGACGGGCTGAACTGCACGCCGTCGTTGGGGATGTTGCCGGACTGGGCCAGCACGATGACCTTGTCCATCACGTCTCCGTGGTCTTTCTGGATGAGCGTGCGGGCGTCCACGAAGCAGGCTCCGGCGTCCGCCTGGCCGGTGTACACGGCGGTGACCGCCCCGGGATGGCTTCCGGCGTCCAGCACCTTGATGTCCGTGTTCACGTCGATGCCCGCCGCCTTCAGCATCAGGCTGGGAATGATCCAGCCGCTGGTGGAAAGCGGGTCCACGCGGGCGAACGTCCTGCCTTTCAGGTCCGCGAGCGTGTGGATGCCGGTGTCCGGCCGGGTGATGATCATGCCCTGGTAGAAGGCGCTGCCGTTGCGCACGGACACGAGGGCGGCCTGCGCCACCTTCTGGTCCGCGGCCAGGATGTAGGCGGCCGTGGCAAGGGAGGCCATCTGTGCCTTGGGCGGATTGGCCTTCATGGCCTCGATGACGCCCACGTAGTCCGTGGCCACGAACGTCC
>DASRZR010000344.1:0-4147 GCA_035686185.1 Spirochaetia bacterium
GCCCTCCGTGCCGCCCGGTCCGCCCCGCCCTACGCCCGCCGGTCAGCGGGCTGGCCGAACTGCGACATCACCTGGGCCTGGTACTTCGGGCTCCTGGACATCTTCTTCATCATCAGACACGTCTTCTCGAACTTTTTCAAGAACCTGTTGACCTCGAACACGGAGGTTCCGCTGCCGCGCGCCACGCGCGCCCGGCGCCCCGGCCCGAGGATGCGGTAGTTGCGCCTCTCCGCCTTCGTCATGGAGAGGATCATCGCCTCCTCCCGCTTGATGCTCGTCTCGTCGATCTTGTCCTCTGCCCCCGAGCCCTTCAGCCCCGGGATCATCTCCATGAGGGACTGCACGCTGCCCATCTTCCTCATGCGCGAGTACTGGTCCAGCATGTCCTCCAGCGTGAATGTCTCCGAGGCGAGCTTCTCCTGGAGCTTCTCCGCCTCCCCCTGGTCCATGGCGGCCTGCGCCTTCTCCACCAGGGTGACCACGTCTCCCATGCCGAGGATCCGGCTGGCCACCCGCTCCGGGTGAAACGGCTCCAGGCCGTCCAGCTTCTCCCCCACGCCCACGAACTTGATGGGCTTGCCCGTGATGCTCTTCACCGACAGCGCGGCGCCCCCGCGCGTGTCGGAATCGAACTTCGTCAGGATCACGCCCGTGAGCGCGACCTTCGCGTCGAACTCCCGCGCGATGTCCACGGCATTCTGCCCGGTCATCGCGTCCGCCACCAGGAGCGTCTCCACCGGACGGGCCATGTCCCGGATGTGGACCAGCTCCGCCATCAGCGCCTCGTCGGCCTGCAGGCGCCCCGAGGTATCCACGATCACCACGTCAAGCTGCTCCCGCTTCGCGCGGGAGAGCGCGGCTTCCACCACCTTTACCGGGTCGGTGCCTTCCTGCCGGAAGACCTCCACGCCCGCCTTTTCTCCCAGCACCGCCAGCTGCTCCACGGCGGCCGGTCTCACGAGATCCGCGGCCACCAGGAGGGGGCGCCTCCCCTTCTGCTTCAGGTGCAGCGCGAGCTTGGCCGCGGTGGTGGTCTTGCCCGACCCCTGCAAGCCTGCCAGGAGGATCACCGACTGCGTGTCGGGGCCGCGCAGGGCCAGGCCCTGGTGCTCCCCGCCGAGCAGGGCCACCATCCGGTCATACAGCAGCTTCACGAACTGCTGAGCCGGGCTCACCGACCGGAGGACCTTCTCTCCCAGCGCCTCCTCGGTGGCCTGGTTCACGAACCGGCGAACGACGCGCAGGTTCACGTCCGCCTCGAGGAGGGCGATCTTTATCTCGTTGATCGCGTCCTGGATGTTCTTTTCGGAGATATGGGCCTTGCCGGAGATCTGTCGGACCAGGTCACCGAGCTTGCCGCTGAGTCTATCCAGCATTCATGTCCGTCTTTTCGCCGCACTCGCACACAGAGCGTAAGTGTAAAACAGGCAACTATATACCGACATCTTGCCCGCCTGTCAAGGCGCGGCCCGCCAGAGGCTCAGGACCGGGACGGCCGGTGACGGTAGCGCGCGTCCACGGTCCGGTAGGACCCGCCCGCAATCTGCATGATGGCGACGTACGGGGAGAGCGGCCGGTGGGTCCGGGGATCCATGTCGAGCTGGCCCTGGAGGGTCTTGAACCCAGCGGCCTGCTCCAGCGCATCACGGACACTGGCCGGGCTGGAGGAGCCGGCCTTGCGCACGGCAGCCATGACCACGCCTACCGCGTCCCAGCCCGCCACGGCGGCCGGTCGGGGGACGTCCCCGAACCGGGCGGCAAACGCGGAAGCGATGTCCCGCACCGCGGGGTCGTTCGGGGAGAACGGCAGGGAAAACCAGGCGGCGTTCGCTGCCGTACCGGCCAGGCTGGCAAGCGTCGGGTACCAGGACTCGTTGCCCAGGAGCATCACCTGGGGGAGAAGCTGCCGGACCGTGCGAGCGACCGAGACGTCGGCCTCCTCCGAGGCGCACACGTAGACCGCGTCCGCGTTTGCGCCGCCAATGGTCTTCACCGCCTCCGAAAGGTCACCCGCCGGCAACGGCACGGAAACCGCCACGGTCCTTCCGGCCTGCCGGAGCGCTTCCTCGAATGCCCGCGCCTGCAGCACGCACACCGGGTCCACCGGATCGTAGAGGGTGGCAACACGCTTCAGCGCCGATCGCTCTGCGACGTACCACGCCAGGCCCTGGGCGGTCTGCATGGCGGAAGCCCGGACCAGGAACGTGAAAGCCCGCGGCTTGCCGGCCTGCTCGGTGTTCTCCGCGTTCACTTCCGGGATCGCCACCCGGTCGTCCATCCCGAGAGAGAGCAGCGGTACGTGTGACAGCTCTGCCACGGGTCCCACCGCCGTGAGGCTGGCAGCCGCCGAGGAGCCGATCACCACCGAGACACCGTCTTCCTGCACGAGCTGCGTGTATGCCTTCACCGCCTCGGCGGGACTTTCCTTCGTGTCCTGGATGATGAGCTCGATCTGCCTGCCGCCAATGCCGCCGGAGGCGTTGACCTCCGCCACGCGAAGCTCGCTGCCCTTCAGGGCGTCCGTTCCTTCCGTGGCGCCGGTGGCGCTCAGGTCGGCAAAGAAACCGATGCGAACCGGAGAGGTCTCCCGGAGCGGCCGCGGAGAGACGCAGGAGGCCAGGCAGAGGACGAACGCGATGCAC
Organism: Spirochaetia bacterium; assembly: GCA_035686185.1. GTDB lineage: Bacteria > Spirochaetota > Spirochaetia > SZUA-6 > Fen-1364 > Fen-1364. The sequence goes on from DASRZR010000344.1 coordinate 2,643, forward strand.
AGCAGTGAGGCGGCCCGGCGACGCATGGATCCGGCAGTATACCAGCTCCCGTGTCGGTGTTCTACCGTATCTGGTAGAAATGACGGTCGATGTACAGCACGCGCTGGCGCGCGGCATCCGCAAACGTGCTCTCCGGATGGTCGGTGAGGATGGCGCTGTACAGCTGCCGGGCGCGCGCGATGTCGCGGAACGCGGAGTCGGCCTCCAGGAGCTGGGCGGTCAGGAAGTCCGCCTCGTCGCGCCAGGAGCCGGACGGGTAGCGCGTCACGTACTCGGAGGCGAGGTCCAGCGCCATGCCGACCTCCCCGTGTGCTTTCTCCATGCGCACCGCCCGGATCAGCGGCTCTTCCGCGGACGCGTCGGAAACGGCAAGGAACTGCTTCAGCCGGGCCAGCAGCGCCTGCTGATCGTCCTGGATTACCGCCACCTTCACGAGCCCCACCACCGCGCGCGGGGTGAAGTCCGTCTGCGGCGCCAGGTTTTTCTCGTAGTACTTCTCCGCCGCGTCGTAGCTGCCCATCTTCATGTACAGGGAGGCGATCTGGTCGTTCAGGCTCGGGTTGCCATCCCGATAGCCCTTGAGAAGCTCTGCAACGGCGGCCTGGTAGGAGCCGACGGTGGCCAGCTTCTGCGCGAACAGCGGATCTCCCGCGTCAGTGCCCGACGCGTCAGCCGCCGGCGCCGCCTGCCCCGCCACGGCAGCGGTGAAGTCCTGGTCAGAGACCACGTGGACGCGCACCGTTTCACGGGAGGTCTTGCCCGCCATGTTGTCCTGCTGCAGGAAGTCCAGGTCATAGGTGCCCAGCTTCAGGGCCTGGAACGTAAACAGCGTGCGGTTGTCCTTGTTCTCCTTGGACTTGAACGACATTCCATCCGACTGCGCATCCGGCAGTCCCAGGAACAGGAACCCCACGCCGTCGAGCCCCACCTGCAGGGTGTCCCCCTGCCGGGCATAGATCTCCCGCATCCGACCATAGGTGCTGCTGGAAGAGGCCGGCGAAGCGCTTGCGGTTGTCGCCGGACCTGGCGATGCACTGGAGCCGGCCGGGGCCGCGGCGCTGGACGATGCGGACCTGCCGGCGTCCGTGGACTGCGGAAGCACCGGCATGGACGGGCTGGGAGCCGGGGTTGCGGTACGGGGTCTGGCCTGGCGCTGCGCGGACGCCGCTGCCGGCGCCGCGGAGGCCGGGGTGGGCTTCTTCGCGGCTGCGGCCGGCGCCGCGGGCGCCGCGCTCGGGGTCGATGCCGCGGATGCCGGCGCCGCCGGCCCCGTGGAGGACCCGGTCGGTCTGGAAGCCGACGTGCTGGCATCGGCAAGCGGCAACGGGGCCGGCACGCTCGCGGGAACGGCGGGCGCCACGGGCACGGCAAGAGTGAAGTACGACTCCACGAGCGGCCGCAGCGGATCAGAGATGCTGTCTTCAAGGGAAGCAGAATCCGCCGGCGTGTCCGGCTGCGGTATTCGCGGGAGAGAAAGCTGCGCGGGAGACGGGGCCACGGCGGGC
>DASRZR010000345.1:0-4954 GCA_035686185.1 Spirochaetia bacterium
GCGTTCGTTCTGAGCCAGGATCAAACTCTCCATGATATAAGGCCTGTCCTTGCGGACAGGTTTAATATCTCTTCAAGCCCACGCGCCTCCTCCAGCCGCCCCGCTGACGAGACTGCCTTCTTCGACGCGTGTGTCGCACCCTGCGCAAAGCACAGAATGCTTGGACCCGCTCTTCAATTCTCCCCTTCCCTTTACTGTCAAAGACCCAAGCCGTGGTACTCCACGGCGAGGCGCGCGCGTCGCGGTACTCCGCGACATTTCCGCGCGCCAGCGTTCAGGCCTTTCGGCCTTCACGCAGCTTGCCCCAGAGACGGCACTCTCCCCCTCAGTTCTCTCAGCAGAGGTTGAGCACTACCTTGAGGCTGGGTTGAATATAGCCGCTTCAAAACGGCTGTGTCAACCGCTTTTCCTGAAATTCCTCAAGAAAAAGGTCCCATAGTCCACAAGGGACCAGACCGCAATCGCCCCCGCAAGTACAAAGAGCACCAGTGTCACTTCATGGACACGGGGCTGGGCGTCCGCGAACCATCCCAGCCGCACAAGCGAGAAATCGACTATTCCGCCTATCCCCGCCACCGCGTAGACCCACGCCTTGACCTTGCCGCTGGCCCGGGCCGGCATGAGGACGCTTCCCCTGGAAACCATCACCCTGATATAAGCCACCGTCACGTCACGGTAGATCAGTATCAGCAGGATCCAGAGCGGGAGGATTCCCGCGCCGGCAAAGGCGACGAAATACGTCAGCCTGCTCAAGGAATCGGCGAACGGGTCCAGGACTTTACCGATTTCACTCTCCAGCTTCAGCGTCCGGGCCGCGTGGCCGTCCAGCAGGTCGGAGATCTCCATGACGGCAAAGACCACGCACACGGGGGCCAGCAGCCAGGACGGGCCGCGCCCCGCAAGCTCGAACAGGACAAAGAAGACAGGGGCCAGCACGAGCCTCGACACGGTCAGCGCCATGGGGAGCGTCATGGGCGCATCATAAGCGCCGGCCGGGAATGGTCAACGGCACCCCCAAGCTTGACAGGAGAAACCGCGGGCCATAGATTCGCGTCATGCCTCAGCAGGCCGCGGCGCGCGATGCGAAACCCCTCCAGACCCTTGCGCGGAGCATCGTCGCTCACGGCGTCCTGTCCGTACTCGCCCAGGCCGGAGTCTTCATCGCGGTCACCATCATCTGGGCCACGGGCCTTCGGCGGCTGGTGCTGTTCATCCCGGTCACCCTCGTCTACCATGGCCTGCTGACCGCCGCGCTCCTGCTCCGGCGGGAGGACTTCCGGGTGGAGTCCACCGGAGAGCTGCTCTCCCGCGTGAACCTTTCCAACACGCTGACGTACATCCGGCTGAGCTCGCTTCCCACCGTGCTGTTTCTTGTCATCCAGGCGCGGGACGTTCCCGCCACGCTCCCGGTGATCCTGCCGGTGATCTGCGTGGTGTTTGCCACGGACTTCATGGACGGCATCGTGGCCCGACGCCGCGGCCAGATCACGTTCGTGGGCCGCTACCTGGATTCCTCCAGTGATTACGTCACGCTCATCGGCGTGGGCGTCATCCTGTACGTGTTCGGACTGCTCCCCCTGTGGTTCCTGCTCCTGGTGCTCGCGCGGCTGATCCTCTTTGCTGCCGGCATGGCCGTGCTCGCCCTGCGGGAAGGCAAGGCCAACCCGGTTTCCACGTTCGTGGGCAAGATGTCAGTCTTTGCGCTCATGGTGCTGTACGCCATGGAGGTGGCGCAGCTGTTCAACGTGCCGATCATCGGGGCCAGCGGCGTGGTGAACGTGGTGGAGTACGTGGTGGCCGCCGTCGTGGCGGGATCCATGGTGGACAAGGCCATCTTCCTGGCCCGCCGGTTCTCAAGCGTTCCTCCGCGGCCCCGCCGGGCCTCCGCCGACCCGCGCTGAGTGGTGCCCGTCTCCCCGATCACGTGCTCCGCGCGGCGCGGACCGCTCAGCCGCCGCCCTGCCTGGCCACGATCTGAACCCCGCCGTCGTTTTCCACCATGATCCCGAACGTGGAAAGCTCCTGCGCCCGTTTCGCCACGAGCTCGGTCTGCGCCGTCTTCACGCCGGGGATCCACCGCTCGTAGGTTTCGAACAGCTTCCACACCCTCTCGGAAAGACCCGGCGGCCGCGCAAAGCGGAAGTCGGTATCCTGCTGGCGCAGGGAGTCATCGAAAGAGGTCATCCCCTCGAAGCGGTACCAGGTGCGAACGCCCAGGAACACCAGGAAGTCGCTGAAGATGACCACGCGCACGATGGGGGCAAAGGAGGTGCCCTTCATCGTGAGCAGCACCGGCTCATCGCCACGAGGGACGAGCTGCAGCCGCATCGAGCCGGGCTGCACGGAGAGCACGCGCACGGTGGCGATCTCCGTCTCTCCCGTGAAGGCGCGCACGCTCTGCAGGAACAGCCCCAGCACCGCGGCCAGCGCCAGGAGCAGCACGAGCACCGGGATGCCGGCGGCCTTGCGGAACCGAAACGCGATGAACGCCAGCGCGGCCACGGTACCCGCAATCCAGGCGTAGGACGGGTTGAGGATCCGTGAAGGGCCCGGCACGAACACCGCGGCCAGCCCGAGGATCACCGCCACCGACAGCCAGAGGCAGACCAGCACCCACTTGCGCGTGCGCGCCCGCTCGGGATCGCGCGCCGTGCGGGTACGCCTCGTGGCCCGGCTGGCCGCCGCCCCGAGGAACAGGCCTCCGAGGGCCACCCACAGAAAGGGACCCGAGTAAAGCGGCGCGAACAGCGGCAGCAGGTCCATGCGGGGTCTCCTTTCTCGCGCGATCGTCAGTGGTACTGGTACTGGCTTCCGCCGATGAACTCCCGAAGCAGCGAACGCCCGGGAATGAGCCGCTCGTCGGACACCGCCGGAAGCTGGTCGAAGAGCGCCTGGATCCGCGCCGCGCGCTCCTTCGCCTCCTGCCGCTCCTCGCCGGCGGCCTCGAACTCATCGATGAGCGGAGCGAGCTCGGCCTGGATCCGGGCCTTCATCACGGGAAGCTCGTAGGGCAGGTACGAGTTGACGATGGCATGGGCGCGGCGCAGCTCCGGCACGATGTAGCGCATCTCGGCCCGGCGCACCAGCGGCCAGTGACGGATGGTGGAGCGCGGTGAGTAGCCGCGGAACTGCATGTCCCGCACCACCCGGCGCATCATGCGCACGTCCGCCCACCGGATGTAACGGCCGTCGGAGGCGCGCACCTGGGACAGCGTCTCCACGTACAGGCGGAACTTCGACTCCTCGGGGAGGCTCGCCGTCATCTCGGGGAACAGGCCGTGCAGGGAGTCCAGGAGCAGCACGGCACCGGGCGGGAGCGTCACCTCACCCGAGCTGCCGGCGCGCCGTCCCGTCTTGAAGTCGTAGCGCGGCACCGTCACGGTGCGACCGGCCACCAGCGCGGCGAGATGCTCGTTGATCAGCGCGAGGTCCAGCGCCTGCGGCGTCTCGAAGTCGTAGTCATCCTCGCCGATGCGGGGGTGGGACGGCAGGTCGAAGAAGTAGTTATCCAGGGTGAGCGCCACGGTGGAGATGCCCGCCGCCTCCAGCCGCTCCCGGACCTTCAGCGCCGTGGTGGACTTGCCGGACGAGGACGGACCGGCCACGATCACGGCCCGAAGCTCCTCCCGGCGGCCAAGGATCCGCTCCGCCGCGGCGTCCAGCTCCTGCTCGTAGAAGGCGTCCGAGGCGGCGATGAGCTCGGGAAGCCGTCCGTCCACGATGAGCGCGGAAAGCTGCTGCAGCGTCACGCACTCCTGGTCGAGCGCCCAGGTGAGCGCCTCCCAGAGCTTGCGGTAGGGAATGTTTTCCGATGAGTAGGTGAGGCTCTCCCGGCCGGCGCGCTTCAGCGCGTGCTCGTAGCGGTAGACGATGTACGCCTTGGCCACGCGCGCGTGGCCGCGCTCGATGAGCGCCTTCTCCACGAGGTCCTGGATCTCCTCCACCGTGGGCCACGTGTCACGGAACTGTCGGCGCGACACCAGCGCCAGCACGTCGTCCGTGACGCGCTCGGCCTCCTGCTGGTCCCGGCCGCCGCACGCCACGGCAGCCCGATAGATCGCGGAGGAGATCTTCTGCCGGTGGAACGGGACGGTCCGCCCGTCCCGCTTGACGATCATCTCCGGCGTGGACATCCGTCGCCCTCCGCCTCCTAGTCCAGCGTCTTCGGCCTGACCTCGGCCTCCACCTGGCCGAGGTATTCCTCCAGCGGGATCATGTTCTTCTGCTCGCCGCTGCGGGTCCGCAGGGACACGGCGCGGGCCGCCTGCTCCTTCTCCCCCAGGATCAGCATGAACGGGACCTTCTGGTTCTGGGCGTTTCGGATCTTCGCGTTCATGCGCTCGTCTCCCTTGTCCGCCTCCGCGCGTACGCCGCGCGCCTTCAGGGCGCGGACCACCTCGTCCGCGTAACCGGCAAAGGCCGGCGTGACCGGGATGGCAACGGCCTGCACGGGCGCCAGCCACGGGGGGAACGCCCCCGCGTAGTGCTCCACGAGCACGCCGAAGAACCGCTCCAGGGAGCCCAGCAGCGCGCGGTGCACCATGAACGGCCGCTTCTGCGTGTTGTCCGAGGCCACGTACGTGAGGCCGAACCGCTCCGGCTCGTTCCAGTCGAACTGGATAGTCGTCATCTGCCATTCACGGCCCAGGGCGTCCTTGATCTTCAGGTCGATCTTCGGCCCGTAGAACGCGCCGCCGCCCTCGTCGATGACGATGTCCAGCTTCTCCTTCTCCGCAGCGCGCTTGAGCACGCCGATGGCCTTCTCCCACGTGGCGTCGTCCCCGATGCCGTCCGCCGGCTTCGTGGCAAGATACGCCTTGATGTCGGTGAAGCCGAAGGCGCGCCAGATCTTCAGGGAGAAGCGCAGCACCTCCAGGATCTCCTCATCGATCTGCTCCGGCGTGCAGATGATGTGCGCGTCATCCTGCGTGAAGCCGCGCACGCGCAGCAGGCC
>DASRZR010000346.1:0-3138 GCA_035686185.1 Spirochaetia bacterium
CGGCGGAGGGCCGGGCATCATCATGCCCACCAGGCCCGCCGAGCGGGAGGGCACTGCGGAGGCCGCGGCGCCCTTTGCCCGCTGGTCGTACCCTGCTACGGCCGCCGCGCGCTGCTCTGCGGGCAGCCCGGCGACGTCCGCCTCGAACTCCATTCGCGCGATCTGCGCCGACGTGAGGTTCGAGGGGTGGAAGCGGAAGGCGGAGGAAGGCACGGTGACCACGTTCTCCTTCCTCTGGGCAATGAACTGCACGTTCGCGGTCATCCCAGGAAGAAGCTTCCCGTCCTTGTTGTCCGCGTTGACCATCACGTAGTAGCTGACCACGTTGTCCGACGTCTTGGGCACCAGGCGGATCTGCCGCACGGTCCCGGCGTACGTCACCGAAGGGTTTGCTTCCACCGTGAAGCGCACCGCCTGGCCCGGCTTGATGGAAGCAATGTCCAGCTCATCGACCTCGGCCTTGATCTCCATCTCGGAGAGGTCGCCCGCCAGCGTGAACAGGCTGGAGGCATTCGCGCTGGAGCCCTCCACCACGCTCTGCCCCTCGTCGATGTTCCTGTTGATCACGATGCCGTCGATCGGTGACGTGACCACCGCGTACTGGGTCAGCTCGGTCTCGATGACATCCAGCGAGGACCTTGCGGAGGCCAGGTCCGCCGCGGCCACTTCCAGCGTGGCCCGGGAGGAGCGGTAGTCGTACTCCGACAGGAGGCCCTGGTGGAGGAGAGATTCCTTGTTCTGCGTGTCGAGCTGATCCAGGTCCCACGTAGCCTGAGCCTTGCTGACCGCGGCCTGCGCCGCCTTCTCCTGGAGCTTGAGCACGTCCGTGTTGATCTGCGCGAGGACCTGCCCTTTGTGGACGCGCTGGTTGTAGTCCGCGAGCACGGTCTCCACGCGCCCGCTCATCTGTGACAGGACGCTCACCTCGGAGACCGGGCCAAGCGTCCCGCTTGCGGATACCGTGCGCTCTATGTCTCCCCGGCCGACCGCTGCCAGTTCGTAGCTGACGGCGGCGGAAGAGGCCCTTGTCGGCCGGAGAAAGTGCCACGCCGCGGCCCCTCCCAGGATCATGGCCGCGATGGCAACTATCAGGATTGCCTTCTTCATGCCCGTTGGACTGCAATAGACGTGCCAGCCAGGCAGGAGCCGGAAAGCGCGCTTTTTCGCCTCTTTTCAGCGCCAGGAGTCAACGGAAGGGGTCAATTGCGCCACGGGCCTGCGCAAGGTGTGCGCAACTGCGCAGGTCGGCGCGTAATTCCTGCGCAGCTGGCTGCGCTTGCCCTCTACCCGTTCAGTATCCCTTCCGCCGCCCGGATGCCGCTGGCCCAGGCCGCCGTGATTCCACGACTGGTGCCGGCGCCGTCTCCAATCATCCAGATGCCGGGCCGCACCTGGAAGGTGTCGTCCATGAACCGCGGCCGGTTTGCGTACAGCTTGATCTCGGGGTAGTACATGATGGTGGAGGGGTGCAGGACGCCGGGAATGATCGTGTCCAGCAGCTTCATGGACCGCCAGATGGCGCGCAGGATCTTGGAAGGCATTGCCAGGGCGATGTCACCGGGCGTGCACCCGGACAGGGTGGGCAGGAAGTCGTAGAGGTCGGCGTTGAAGCTCTCCGCCTTGGACCGCTTGCCCAGGCGGAAGTCCCCCACGCGCTGCATCAGCGGCTGGCCGCCTCCCATGAGCATGGCCTGCTGGCCAAGCATCTCCGCGAACTCCTGCCCGCTTGCCAGGGGCTCCGTGAAGCGCACGGTCTTCAGCAGGGCAAAGTTCACCAGGCCGCTTGCCTGCCCGCGCTCGGAAAAGGAGTGCCCGTTCACACTGAAGTAGGGCCGGCCGGACCGGGCCTCGTAGCGCTCCTTGACCACGTACGCCTTGCCGCTGTTCGTGCAGAACGTCCTCACCTTCTGGGGAAAGTGGAACTTCGGATCGTAGTAGTCCTGGACGATCGGGTAGTTGCCTTCCCGCGCCTCCAGGCGCAGGCCGATGTCCACCACGTTGTCGATGTAGGGCACGGCCAGCCGATCCATCAGCCCCTGGAGAAACGCGAACCCCTTCCGTCCCGGCGCCACCACGAGGCTCCCGTAGCCGACCTCCCGCTTGTCCGTGACCAGCACGCGGTCTTTCTCCCGCACGTCCTGCGCCTCTTCCCCCAGCGCCAGCACGGCGCCGGCGGCGCCCAGGTCCTCCGCCATGCGACGCGCCAGCCGCACGCCGCCGTCCGTGCCGAGGTGGCTCTGCTGCACCTCCAGGAGCGAGGCACCGAGCTTCTCAGCCCGGCTCGCGTACACGCGAAGGTTCTCCCGCGGCAGGATGGACGGCGAAAGCCGGTCGGTAACGGCCCGAAGGTAGCGGTCCGCCGTAGACTGGTCCCAGTATTCCAGCGGGAAGCCGATGGGAAAGGTGAAGTTCATCTTGCAGTCGTTGCACAGCCCGCCGGTGCTGAGCGTGGACCGGTCAACGAGCAGGACCGACGCGTCGGGGCGCGCCTGCAGGAATGCAAAGGCGGCGCCGAGCCCGGCCGGGCCGGTGCCGACAACCACAAGGTCGAATCGTTCTGTCATGGAGGCCCTTACTTTCTTCGCTTTCAACGGAGAGATCAAGACCGGGGACCATCACCCCGGCACGCGGGGGAGACAGGAGCCCGCAGCCGGCAGCGCGCCAGGCGACAGGGAGCCGCGCGGCGGCCGCCGGGCCGAGGCTCCCTTACGTCGCGGCGACGCGCTTGATTCGCGCCCCCACGATGATGAGCACGATGCCCACGATTCCCAGCACTCCACCAATGGCGATCCACCGCCGGTGACCCGACATCTGGCTGCCCGCGAGCACGTTCGTGCCCTGCAGCGCCCACACGATGCCCAGCGCGAGCACCAGGATCCCGACGATGATGAGGACCCACTTCATGGAAGCCCCTTCCTGCCGGACGGTTCCCACCGATCACGGCTCGATGTTACCTTCTTCAAGAAGATGCGCATCCTCGTGGTGGAAGACAATCCAAAGCTCGCGCAGTCCCTGGGCAAGGGCCTGGAGCAGGAAGGCTACGCCGTGGAGCTGTGCGGTGACGGCCTGGAGGCCGGCCGCAAGCTCCAGGGCGCGCCGGAGGACTTCGCCGTGGTGGTGCTGGACGTGATGCTCCCC
>DASRZR010000347.1:0-3053 GCA_035686185.1 Spirochaetia bacterium
TGTCGAGTGGAATCCTCACCTTATATCACGACTCCCGATTTTCCTCCATAATAATCCTCATGCGAACGGCAAGGGGAAGAATCTGCGCGCCCGCATTCGCGTGGCTGCTCGTGAGCGCGACAATGGGGGCGGCCGTTCCCGCCCCGGACTGGCCGCGTGCCTCGGCCGCTTCCCAGGCCATGGACAGCGCCTTGCTGGACGCCGCGCGCGCGGAGGTGGGCCGGCAGCACCTGGCGCTGCACGGAATGCTTGTTCTTCGGCATGGGTTCATCGTGGAGGAGGACTACTGGCCTCCTTACGGGCCGGGCACGCCGCACGAGCTGTATTCCTGCACGAAGAGCTTTGTTTCGGCTCTCACGGGAATTGCCATCCAGCGCGGCTATCTCGGTGACGTGTCAGACAAGGTTCTCCCCTACTTCGCGGACCGGCCGCTCGCCCATCCTGATCCACGCAAGGCCGGCATCACCCTGGCGAACCTTCTCACGATGAGCTCGGGCCTCGCGTGGGCGGAAGGTGATCCGACCTACCGGCAGATGTACGAGACGCGGGACTGGGTGAGCTACGTTCTGGGACAGCCGATGCAGGCAGACCCGGGGTCATCGTTCCTGTACAGCTCGGGCACGACGCACGTGCTGTCCGCGCTCCTGCAGCGGCGAACCGGAGACACGTACGCGTTCGCCCGGGAGGTGCTGTTCGGACCGATCGGCATCACCGACCCGGCCTGGGACCGGGATCCGCAAGGCATCCCCATCGGAGGGTGGGGGCTGAAGCTTTCTCCGCGCGACATGGCGCGGCTGGGCTACCTGTACCTGCACGACGGCAGCTGGGATGGGACGGCGGTCGTCCCATCCGCCTGGGTGCGTGCCTCCACGCGAAAGCACATTTCAGCAGGCCCGGTGCTCGGGTACGGATACCAGTGGTGGATCGACGATTCGGTGCCGCTGTATGCCGCGCTGGGCCGCTTCGGCCAGGGGATCTTCGTGGTGCCATCCCGGGACCTGGTGGTGGTATTCACCGCCCACCTGGAAGGCAGCGAGCCGGAGTTCGACCTGCTTCGCCGCTTCATCCTCCCGGCGTGCCAGCAGGCGCCCCGGCAGTCCTTCGGTACAGGCGAACCGACACCGGCCCGCTCGTGAGCTGGAAGGAATCCGGGTTCCAGAACCGGTACGTCCACGTGTCGGACTTGCCCACGTCCCCGCTGTTGATCCCCACCTTCAACGGCGTGAAGAAGATCTGCGCGTCGGAGGCGGTGTACACGCCGGTGGTCTGCCCGAGCGTGCAGTCCACCTCGTAGCCGGTGTCCGTGAACGTCAGGCTGAACTTCAGGTTCATCAGGATCGGCTCCGTGGACACCCACGTGCCCACCAGGCCCGCGGCGGCGCTGGCCGGTTCGGCCGCGAGCGCGGGGGCGGCTGCCAGGGAGCACGCCGACAGGAGCAGGAGAACGGCCGCGGTATTCCTCATGCGTCGGCCCATGGTACACCCGCGAGCCCGCGGCCGCCAGTGTCGAATAAACTTGCCAAAGGCAAGTAAACGGCATATCGTTTCCGCATGACCCGGGAAGAGGCCGTCCGCAGCATCCGGCGGTTCAACCGTTTCTACACGGCGCTCATCGGCGTGCTGGACCGCCACATCCTGAGCAGCCCGTATTCGCTCACCGAGGTGCGCATCCTGTACGAGATCGCCCATGAGGACGGCACGAACGCGCGGAGGCTGGGGCGTGCTCTGGGGATCGACGAGGGCTATCTCAGCCGAACGATCGACCGCCTGGTCCGGGCCGGCCTGGTAGTGCGCCGGCGCTCCCGGGAGGACGGGCGCGTGTTTCCGTTGTCTCTGGGCGCGCGGGGGCGGAACGCCCTGGCCGGGCTGGAGGTGGCCGCGGGGACCGAGATTGCCGCCATCGTGTCCCCGCTTTCACCGCGGGAGACCGCGGAGGTGGTGGCGGGGATGCAGAGGATCCAGGCCCTGCTGGGCCGGGGAGCGCTTCCATGAGGCCGAAGCTGGAGGAGATCGTCATTCGAACGGACGTGCGGCCCGGAGACATCGGGGAGGTGATCCGGCTGCATGGCGCCTACTACGGACGGGAGCACGGGTACGCTGTCCAGTTCGAAACGTACGTGGCGCTCGGGCTGCACGAGTTCTGGGAGAACCATGACCCGGTGCGGGACCGGTTCTGGCTGTGCGAGCACGGCGGCCGGCTGGTGGGCTGCCTGCTGGCGATGCACCGGCCCGCAGGAGCGGCGCAGCTTCGCTACTTCCTTGTGCTGCCGGAATACCGCGGCATCGGGCTGGGCCGCCGCCTGATGGAGTTGTTCATGGCGCACGTGCGGGACTGCGGTTGTTCCTCCGCCTACCTGTGGACCGTGAGCGAGCTGCCGACGGCCGCCGCGTTGTACCGGCGCTTCGGCTTCCGCCTGACAGAGGAGAAGCCGTCCACGGCGTTCGGCAAGCCGCTCACCGAGCAGCGCTACGATCTTCTGCTGGCTGGCCCGTCAGATTAGCCGCGTTTCAGCCAGCCGGTTCCGCAGATCGCGGTGAAGTCGCACCGGGCACAGGCGGATTTCAGGTCCCCGGCGGGGCGGAACGGGACGTCGGGGGCCGCGATCTCCTCCAGGAGCGTGCGCAGCACCCGTTCAATGACTACCCACGATTCGTGAGCGGCCCCGGGATCTTCGAACAGCGGTACCTCGATTCCCGCGTCCATGCGGGACCGGCCCAGCAGGAGGAACTGCGCCTGGATGCCGGCCAGCGCCTCCCCGGTCTCCGCGCTGTGCAGAATTGCGTAGACCGGCAACTGGAGCGTGGGGATGGCGCGCGGCCAGGTGTCGCGATCCTCCAGTGACAGACGGTCCAGTCGCATCCGGTACGCGGCCTTGTTTGCCGACGTCTTGTAATCCAGGAGAAAGGGGCGTCCCGCGCGCTGCTGGACGACGTCCATGCGCCCGCGCAGCCGAAACCCCTTCCACTCCGCCGTGACATCATGCTCGAGGCTTCGCATCACGACGGTCTGGGACCGGACGAGCGGCGCGAGGTACTCCACGAGGAAATCCCGC
>DASRZR010000348.1:0-3077 GCA_035686185.1 Spirochaetia bacterium
TTCAACCACTCCGCGCTGCTCTCCCGCGCCGGGATGGAAAGCCTGCGGGAGACGCTCGGGATTCCGCGCGGCGTCACGTTCGAGGGCTTCGAGCCGGACAGCGAGGAAGGCCGCTGGTGCCGCCGTTCGGCGATGAGGCTGGGTCTTGGCGATGAGGCCAGGCTGTCATCTCCCGCCGCGTCAGCCGCCGGCGCGAAACCGGCCCGCTCGCGCGGGCTGCCGCAGGGCCTGCCGGTATGCGCGGCGGACGTCCCGTACGGCCTGCCCGGTCCCGATCGGCCGCTGGACGTCACGTCAACGCAGGAGGCGCTCGGGAGAGCGCTCGTGCGGCTGGAAGGCCTTCCCAAGGTGGGCGAACGGATCGTGACGTCATCGCCAGACGTATCCGTCTCCACCGGGCTTGCGACCTGGATCAACACGGTGGGGCGATTCTGCCTGCGACCGGTCACGGACTTCGAGGCGGGCCGACCGAAGATCCTGGACTGGCGGGCCTCCGAGCGCGGCCGCCACATCGAGCTCGGGATCTCCGAGATGAACCTGTTCACGCTGCTGGGGCAGCTCGGGCTTTCCCACGAGATGAACGGCCAGCTCCTGTTTCCCGTGGGCACGCTGTACGACCCGTTCGTGTGCCGCGGGCTGGACGCGCTGATCTTCGGCCTCTACAGCGGCTCACGGTTCATCTTTGCAGGAACGCCCAGCGGCGTGTCCCTTGCGCCGGAGGGCGGCGCGCACCAGTCCTCGGTGACCGCGGCGCTGGGCATGGAGCTGCCGGGCCTGGACTACTTCGAGCCGTGCTTTGCGCGGGAAACGGAGTGGGCGCTGCTGGAGGGATTGCGCGGCTGCTGCGACCGCGAAGGCGGGAGGAGCACCTACTTGCGGCTATCCACCAAGCCCGTGGACCAGCGGCTGATGGAGCCGGCTCTCGCGAGGTGGGGAGTGGATGGGGTGCGGGAGGCGGCGCTGGCGGGAGGGTACGTGCTGAGGGAGGCTGGTGACGCCGCACTGGGGCGTGGGGCCCCGCTCGTGCACCTGGTCTCATGCGGGGCGATGATCCCTGAGGCCATCGCGGCCGCGGAGTACCTGGAACGTGAAGGGGTAGCGGCGAACGTGATCCACCTGGTGAGCCCGCGGCGGGCCCGCGAGTCGTGGCAGTCGCGCGCCGGCAGCGAGGACCACGTGATGGCGCGCCTCATCCCGCCGGCGCAGCGGCGGGCGCCGATCGTGACGGTGCAGGATGGCGCGGCGAGCGCGCTGTCATGGGTGGGAGGTGTGTTCGGTCAGCCCACCACGCCCCTGGGCGTGTGCCGCTTCGGCCAGTCCGGCCTGCGGCAGGACCTGTACCGGTCCATGCACATCGACGTGGACAGCATCCTGTGCGCCGCCTTCGAGGCGGTGGAGAGATCGGGGAGTTGAAGGTGGGTTTGAAGCCGAGGGATTGGCGGGAGGTTGAGGCCGAGGCGCCTCGGGGCGGTAGCGGCGCAACCGTGGTTCACGAAAGCGCGGGAAGCATCGAGTACGGGCCCGCGAACTTCAGCGCCATTCCAATCTTGTCGGACCGGATCACCGGGGCCTGGGTCGTGATCTTTGCCCGGTTGGGCAGGCCTTTGAACTGCTCGAGCGCCGCTATCTCGATGTAGAGCGTCAGCTTCACGCGCGCGCCCGCGGGCAGCGGAACCTCCACGGGAAAGAACGCGCCCCCCGAGCACAGTTCCCTGCTGTAGAGCTCGAACGACCGCGTTGCGGCGGCAGTCACGACGGGGGTGGGAGACCCCCGAATACACACATCTTGCAAAGCTGAAATTCGAGGGGGCTTTCGGGGCATTCCCCGATACTCGAGCCGCTTCTTTCAATTCCTTACAGAGAATCGAATTGCCGCCTTTGAGGAACTCGCTGCCAGGTTTGGCACGAGTCCTGCTTCCGCACAGAGTGTCCGGCTCCGGGATGTGCGTGGGCGCTCGCGGGATCAGCAACCGCCCGCCGAGGGCTGTCCCAGGAGGTCAGGAACGGTTCGTTCGATATATGCACGGAACCGCTCGGGCTGATCGGGCCGGCAAGAGCAGAAGGAGGAATCCTCGATGAGTTACTCACGAATGGCAAGCGGTCTGTTACATGCCCGGCGAGGGCCGGGCTTTGTTCTTGCGGCTCTCTCCCTTGGAGCGCTCCTCGCGCTTGGCTCGTGCGCACTGCCCGAGATAGCTGGCAGCCGCGACACCGCGAAGGCCCTCAACGGGTCCACGGATGTCGCCCCGACGCCGATCTACATGGGAGAGCAGAACGTCCTGACGCTCGTCGACGGGAACAACGCCAACCTGCTGTGCGCTCAGCAGACCACGCTCGCCCAGTCGGCGACCCTCCAGACCCTGAGCTTCTACGTCACAACGGCGGCCGGCAGCCTGCGACTCGGCGTCTTCGACGCCAGCGGTCCCTCCGGGCGCCCCGGGGTGAAAGTAGCCGAAACGAACGAGATCACCCCCGTGGTCGGCTGGAATACCGCCAGCGTAGTCACCCCGACGCTGCTCGCGGCAGGAACCTACTGGCTGACCTACCTGCCCAGCAGCAATGCCCTGCACTTCCGCCGCGCCGGTTCGGGCAGCGTCGCCTACTATTCCTACACCTACAGGCCAATGCCGCAGACGTTCTCCACCAGCCCCCAGACCGTGGCAGATCACTGGTCGTTCTACGCAACCCTTCTGCCCGTCAGCGCCGCCAACGCTCCCAGCGTGGCAACTGCCGCCGCGGTGAACCCCAACCCGGTCAACACAACCACTGCCACCGTGAGCGTCCTGGGAGCGGACAGCGCCGGTGAAGCCACCCTCAGCTATACCTGGTCGGCAACCGGCCCGGCGCCCGTCTCCTTCTCACCCAACGCCTCCAACGCGGCAAAGACATCCGTCGCCACGTTCACGGCCTCGGGCAACTACGTGCTTCAGGCAACCATCACGGACCCGCAGGGCCTGACCGTCGCCAGCACTGTCGCAGTCACCGTCAACCCGGTGAGATCCAGCATCTCGGTGTCCCCGGCCACTGCGGCCGTATCCGCCAGCGGCACGCAGCAGTTCGCAGTCGCCGCCGCTGAT
>DASRZR010000349.1:0-5926 GCA_035686185.1 Spirochaetia bacterium
TGCATGAACAGGAAGATGGCCTCCTCGGCGCCCGCCATCACGAGCACGTCCTCCGGCGCGACGGTCTGGTACAGCCGGCAGATGGCCTGGCGCAGGGACGGCGCTCCCGCGCTCTCCGTGTAGCCCAGCCGCAGCCGGCCGAAGCGCCGAGCTGCCCCCGGTTCCATGGCCAGCAGCTCGTCGATGCTCATCGACTCGCAGTCGGAGGCGCACAGGAGGTGGCGGGTGGAGAACTCGTGCGCGGCAAAGAACCGCTCCAGGCCGAACGCGGGGATCTGCATGCGGGGAGCATGCACGGAGGCGGCGAAAAAGTGTACCCTCGGGCAGAGGCGCTCGATGAAGTACGACTACATGCACCCCCGGGAACAGATCGTGACCATCATGCGGCGCGTGTACGGCTACGGCATGACGACGACATCCGGCGGGAACATCTCCATCCTGGACGACTCCGGCGACATCTGGATCACGCCGGGGGGAATCGACAAGGGCGGGCTCACGGAGAGCGACATCGTGCGCATGCGCGGCGACTCCTCGGTGGAAAGCCCGCACCCGCCGTCCAGTGAGTACCCGTTCCACCGCGCCATCTACGCCCGGCGGCCGGACATCCGGGCCGTGCTTCACGCCCACCCGGCCGCGCTCGTGGCGTTCAGCCTCGTGCGGAAGATCCCGGATACGGCCATCATCCCGCAGGCCCGGGCGGTGTGCGGCGTCGTGGGATACGCGCCCTACGCCATCCCCGGCTCCGAGGAGCTCGGGCGGAACCTGGCGGATGCCTTTGCGCGCGGCTTTGACACCGTGCTGCTGGAGAACCACGGCGTGGCCACCGGCGGAGCGAGCCTCCTGGAAGCGTTCCAGCGCTTCGAGACCCTGGACTTCTGCGCGCGGACGATCATCAACGCCACCTCACTCGGCCCGGTGAGGTCCCTCGGCCCGGACCAGATCGCGCTGTCCCAGCAGGGCAAGAACCTGAAGCTGCCGGAGGTGGACGCCGCGCCGCGCTCGTCCGTGGAGCGAAGCCTGCGGCGGGACATGCGGGACATGGTGCAGCGCGCCTACCGGCAGCGCCTGATGACGAGCACGGAGGGTACGCTCTCCACGCGCGTGGATGCCCGCTCGTTCCTCATCAGCCCGTACGGCGTGGACCGCAGCTACATCGAAGAATCCGACTTCGTGCTGGTCACGGACGGACACCGGGAACGCGCCACCCTGCCCAGCCGGGCCGTGATCCTGCACCAGGAGATCTACGCGGCCCAGCCCGGCATCAACGCGATAGCAAGCGCCCAGGCGCCGGCGGTGACGGCCTTCTCCGTGACCGGCAGCCGGCTGGAGAGCGCCACCATCCCGGAGAGCTACATCGTGCTGCGGGACATCCCGCTGGTGAAGTACGGCCGCGCGTTCACCGACGAAAAGGCCGTGGCGCGGGAGATAAGCCCTTCCTCCCCGGTCGTGCTGCTGGAGAACGACGCGGTTCTCACTACGGGCGCCTCGCTCACCCAGGCGTTCGACCGCATGGAGGTGGCGGAGTTCAGCGCCCGGGCGGTTCTGAACGCGATGAAGCTCGGGCCGATTGCCCGGATCGACGAGGCGGCGCTGGACGCGATCGAGGAGAAGTTCGGGCTGGTCTAGAGGCCTGGTCCGCCGCCGGCGCGGGCCGCCGCGGGCGCGCCGGCCGCCACGACGCCCGCCGATGCCGCGGGGGCCCGTGATCCGGCCGCGTGCGCCGCCAGCCAGGAGGCCAGCACCTCCCGGGCCGCCGCGTGCGTGCGCGTCTTCATGACCGCGTCCACCAGGCGGGAGGCGCCTTCGAAGGACCTCAGGTAGGTCTTGGCGAACTTCTTCAGCACGTCGAAGCGGGCCGACGTGCCCCAGGTCTGTTCGTGAAGGTCGATGTGCCGCTGGAACCATGCCAGCTTCTCTGCCGGTTGCAGGGAGGCGAACTCCTTCTCCCCCGTGCCCTCCGCGATGGCGCGGAAAAGGAACACGTTCTCGAATATGCCCCGGCCCACCATGATGCCGTCCGCCCCGGTCTCCCGGGAGCGCTGCCAGAAGTCCCCGGGCGTGCGCACGTCACCGTTTCCCACGACCCGGGTGGGAAGCCCCGCCTCGTCGCGCAACCGCACGGCGAGCGCCACGGCGCTCCAGTCCGCGAAGCCCTCCGACTGCTGGGAAACGGTCCGCCCGTGCACCGTGAGCGCCGCGAGTCCCTGCGAAAGCAGGAAGCCCAGCCAGTTCTCCGCCTCGGAGTGCGAAATGCCGATCCGGGTCTTCACGCTCACCGGAAGCTCTCCGGCTCCTTCCCGGGCCGCGGCAATGAGCTCGGCGGCGAGAGACGGGTTCTTGATGAGCGCGCTGCAGGAACCGCGGGCCACCACCTTCTTCACCGGGCAGCCCATGTTGATGTCCACGCCATCGAAGCCCATGCCGCGAAGCTCGGCCGCCACCTGGCGGTAGCGCTCGGGGACGTTTCCCCAGATCTGGGCCAGGAGCGGTTTTTCGGTGGGCACGTATCTCAGCCGGCCAATCACGCGGGGACGGCCCGCGGAGCACAGCCCGTCCGTGCTCGTGAACTCCGTGACGAACAGGTCCGGCGCCCCTGCCGCCTGCACGATGCGGCGAAAGACCGTGTCCGTCACGTCTTCCATGGGGGCAAGCACGCGGAAAGGCCGGACGAGCCGGCCCCAGATGCCGAGGGGGAACTCCATTTTCGGGGAGGCGGAGAGCGCGGCGCTCAGGCCATCACGTCAATGCTGGTGGCGCCGTTGCCCTGCTGCTGCCGGGCCGAATCCTGCTGGGCGCTCGCCTGGACCTGGTAGGCTTCCGATGCGGCTCGCTGCGCCGCGCCGGTGTCCGGGGCGCTGGATGCCCGGGCGATCTCCGCAGATGATTGCTGCAGCGTGGTCTCCGTGTCCGGGGAAGCGGCTACCGGCACCCTCGTGCCCGTGGAAACGGGTCCGGACGACTCTTCCGGCCTTCCCAGTGCGGCGGGAGAGGCACCGCTCACGGACTGCGCCACCTGGCGCGCGTCGTTCTCCTGCGCGGCCGCCTCGCGGGCATCCGGCGTGGTTTCCTGCGGACGGGAAAGCGTGGTCAGCGGAGAGGCCGACATGACCGGGGAGATTGAATCGATCGCCATGCCTTCAATGTACCACCCCGGCGGCTTTCCGGCGAGGGGTGCAAAGCAGCGTGTCCAGCGTCAGCCCGGCGAGGAGGACGAGCATGCCGACGAGCTTCCGCATGTCGAAGGCGCCCCGGGTCACGGCATCGCTGGCAAGGCCGGCAGCCACCTGGCCCGCGGACACGAGGAGCGTGGCGGTGAACGCGGACAACCGCGAGAACGTGAGCGACATGCCCGCCACCACGCCCACACCCATGAGCCCTCCGGTCAGGAGCAGCGGAGGAATGGAGGCAACGGTGCGGAGCGTGGCAAAGGGGGCCCGGGCCACCGCAGCCACGACCAGGATGGTGGAGAGGCCCGTGACGTAGTTCATCCAGGTGCTGCGCAGCAGACCCTTCTTCCTGGCCAGCTCCGCGTTCAGGACGGAGGACAGGCCCGGGAGGACTCCGGAGGTGAATGCCAGCAGCATGGGAAACGCCTCCACCCGCCAGTTTTCCGCCATCACGGCGGCCCCGATCACGGCAAGGCCGATGCCGGGAGCCCGGCGCGGCGTAAGGGCATGCAGCGGACGGCCCAGGAAGCCGGTGGCGTCCGCCGCCACGGAAAAGACGGTCTGGCCGATGAGCGCGAGCGCCACCGCGAGGGAAGCGCCAAGGGCGGAGAAGGCGGCGGTGCTGGTGAATACCGTGCCCACCCCGATCACCCCGGCGGCGTAGAGGTACAGCGGGAGACGCTCGGCGCTGCCCGGTTTCGGCCGCGCCGCCGCGAGGATGGCGGAGACTGCCACCAGCCCCACGACGTGGATCACCACGATGGCCAGGAGCGGATTGATCCGTCCCGTGAGCTGGCTGTTCACGACGTTCGCGGCGGTGGCAAGAGCGCCCACGAGGGGCGCCAGGACGGCGTACACCAAGGAGCTCCTTCCTCACCTGCCATGTTCGCAGTATGTTGGCTGCATGAATAGGACATACGTCCTATCCGAGCAGGTCCGGCGCCACGGCCTCGACCGGCTGCTCTCCGCGGATCTCTCCGCCGCCCTGCGGCCGGTGCGGCACTCCGCGGGGGAGCTGGTCCTGCGGGCCGGTGACCCGGTGCGTGACCTCCTGTTCCTGGTGGAAGGGAACGTGAAGGTGTTCGCCACCATGGAGAACGGCCACAACCTCCTGGCCGCGTTCTGCCGGCCGTTCGAAGTGTTCGGGGAGATGGAGCTATTCTCCCTGCCGCGCACCACGTTGAACGTGGAGGCCGTGGGAGAGACGCTGTGCCTTGCGCTGCCCCTTTCGCGGCTTCGCGCCGCGGAGGATCGAAACGGGCGGCTGTTCCGCTTCCTGTGCGGGAGGCTGGGCACCAAGCTCGCTTCGCGGATCACCACCGCTTCCATCAACCTCCGTTACCCGGTGGAGAACCGGCTGGCCAGCTATCTCCTGGCATCCACGGACCCGGGAGAGCTGGCGGGAGGCACCGATGACCTGGGAGAGATAGCTGACTTCATCGGCACCAGCTATCGGCAGCTCGCCCGGGTGGTGAAGCGCTTCCGGGAAGCGGGGATTCTTTCCCGCACCCGGGGAAAGATCCAGGTGGCGGACCGAAGCCGACTGGTCCCGCTGGCGCGGGACCTGTACGTGCAGGACGGCCTCAGCCGGTAGTGCGCATTCCGGCCGCGACTCCCTCTATCGTGAGCCGCAGCAGCTCCCGGCATTCGGTCTGCTGCTCCTCGCTGCCGGAGCGCTCCGCCTCACGGAGCCTCCGCAGCCACTCCACCTGCAGGAGGTTCAACGGGTCCGTGTTCGGATTGCGGCGGCGGATGGAGTTCTGCAGCCACGGGATCTCTTCCAGGAGCGCCGCCTGTCCGTTCACCGCCAGGGCAGCGTCCCGGCTCCTCCCGTATTCGGACTCGATCATTCCCCAGATCCGGGTCCGGGCGTCCGCGTCCTGCACCAGGGTGGCGTACGCGCGGCCGATGTCCATGTCCGACTTCGCCAGCGCCAGCACCGCGTTGTCCAGCGTAGCCCGGAAGAACGGCCACCCCTCGTACATGTCCTTCAACGTCCGCCAGCCGTCCGGCCGGGATCGCGCGAACGCCTGGAACGCGCTTCCCAGGCCGTACCAGGCGGGGATCATGCATCGGTTCTGGGTCCACGCGAACACCCAGGGGATGGCGCGCAGGTCCGCGAGCCCCCGTGCGCCGTGCCGGTGAGCGGGACGGGAGGCGATGGGCAGCGCCTCGATCTCCCGTATCGGGGTGGCCTGCTCGAAGTAGGCGAGGAAGCAGGGCTCTTCCACCAGCGCGCGGTAGGCAGCCAGAGCTTCCCGGGAGATCTCGTCCATGGCCCGCAGCCACTCCTCCCGCGGCGGGGAAAGCGGCTGGACGGAGGCAGCCAGCGTGGCCCAGATGACCTGTTCCAGGTGCCGCCCGGCGATGCGCGGGTCATCGTAGCGATCCGCCAGGACTTCTCCCTGCTCCGTCATGCGCAGCCCGGCGCCCAGGGATTCCGGCGGAAGCGCCAGGATGCTTCGCGCGGCCGGCCCGCCGCCCCGGCCCAGGGATCCGCCGCGTCCGTGGAAGAACACCAGGCGCACGCCCTGTTCCTGCGCCAGCCGGGAGAGCCGGCTCTGGGTCCGGTACAGCGCCCAGCAGGCCGCCAGGTATCCCCCGTCCTTCGTGCTGTCCGAGTACCCGATCATCACCACCTGCGTATTGCGCCGGCGGCCGAGGTGGCGACGGTAGACCGGGTCACCCAGCATGTCCCTCACGATGTCCTCGGAGCGCGCCAGGTCATCGATGGTCTCGAACAGCGGGATGATGTCCAT